>NZ_JAYXIH010000110.1:0-1734 GCF_036016755.1 Aurantimonas sp. A3-2-R12
CGCGCAGTCCTGACCTTGACCTCGCGCGACAATTAGGAAACCTTCGACCTCGACCGCAGGCGCTTATCGTAATTGACGCTGCCGCTCATCCCAATCGTCGCTCTATAGGGAGAATATGTTTCCGGTCGATCTGGGAGTTAAGGTTCCTGAATCGATCTTTGATGCGCGTGAGGCGGGGAAGTGCCTCGCCTATGAGAACTCAACGGCTGCTGGATTCCATGTTTTCCGCGTTCTGGAAAGCGTCCTGCGGAGGTATTACGTCCAAGAGACAGAGGGCAAAGCGCCGCCGAAGGTTCGCAACATCGCCGTGTACGTGAACGCGATGAAGCAGGCGGGGAAGGGTGACCAGAAAACTCTTTTCCTACTGAAAGAGATTTCAGACAGGTTCCGGAATCCGCTCATTCATCCGGACGTAGTGCTATCCACCGATGACGCGATAGCCATCTACGGGCTGGTTAGGACTGCGGTAACTGAAATGCTGAAACCGCTGCCGGCGGAGCCGCCGACGACGACTAGTCCTCTCGCGGCTCTTTATTCCGTGTCTGGCTCCGTGACAGAATAGTCTTTATAGCCGCGTCAAAGGTCGCGCCCGTATCGTCTGCCGCTATCTCCCGAGCGGTTTGCTTAAACCGCTCGGATTGCTCTTTCTGACTAAGCCTTTTTGCCTTTTTGCCGCTTGGCTTTGGGCTTGTATCGAGACGGTCGCCAGACGCCATGTGGTGCCTCACCTACCTTGCGCCGTTTCGTAGGTGAGCCACTTGCCGACCACCCCATCAAGGATGCGATCGGCGCCGGCTACATCGTTCACGCCCAGAGCTATACGGCGATTGTGCCGGAAATCGAACTCCGCAAGATAGCGGTGCAGGTGCTTCTCGGCGCAATGCTGATAAGTGCCCTGCATGCCGCGCTTGAAGATCGAAAAGTAGCTCTCGACGGTGTTGGTAGGGACGCCGCCCCGGACATACTCGCCAGCAGGATGCTCGACGGTCATGTGGTCCAGAAAGGTGGCTCCGACCGCCGGATAGAGGTGGCTTTCGTCGGTAAAGAGCATGCTCTCATGTGCGATATTGTCGGAAACCAGAGTTGCGACGTTCTGTTTGGTCGCCGGTGCGACATGGAATGAACGAACCGAGCCGTGCCGTTCAACCAAACTCAGGACGGCTCGCTTATTTGACGGGCCGGTGCCGCGTTTAAGGAGCGGCTCACCACTGGTTTTGGTGGTCCGCTTTTCGGCCCGACGCTCAAAGTAGGTTTCGTCGACCTCGACGATTTCGCCATTGCCACCCAGTGGGCCAAATGATCCGTCGCGCATCGCTTCGCGGATACGGTACGACATGAACCAAGCAGTCTTGAGGGTGACGCCAAGGGTCCGGTGCAATTGATTGGAGCTAATGCCCTTCTTGGAAGACGCCATCAGGAATATCACCTGTAGCCACAGGTGCATCTTAACGTGACTGGCCTCGAAGACGGTGCCGACCTTCACCGTGAAGGGCTTGCGGCACTGGTAGCACTTGTAGGTGCCAATGCGGGTGCTCTTGCCCTTCATGGCGGAGATGCGCTCGACGCCGCCGCAGTGCGGGCAAACCGGGCCATTCGGCCAAATGCGCGCCTCTACAAAACGGTAGGCGGGGTCGTGTCCGTCAACGTGGTGGAAATTGGGGTGTAACTGAAGCGGCTCCGTTTCAGGCGGCTGCGGTGGAAATGCGGACGGTTTCTGGCTTGGTGCCGGTGGCC
>NZ_JAYXIH010000111.1:0-1687 GCF_036016755.1 Aurantimonas sp. A3-2-R12
AAATCTGATGAAACAGCCTTTCCCATGAAGCACCTCCTGCTCACAGAGAATCAAACCGAACATCAAATGGGAACCCGTCGATTCAAATTATTCGCCGGATGCTCTAGTGTGCCTGGAATCGCGCGCCGTCCGCCGGTCCGACTTTTTGTTTCTGGTTTGTTTCTATTTTTGCTTGCCGCCGATCGTCCGCCTGGACTATCTTTGACGCATGCCGCTCGTTTCTCCCTTTGCCGTCGATCCGCTCGTCGACGGGCGCCAGTCGGAGCGCGCCCTGATGGTGCGCCGAGGCGTACAGCGGTTGATGATCGCGCGACGGGTGGCGCTGCTTCCCGAAATGCCGCTGGCGTCCGGTCGGCGCGCCGATCTGATTTGTCTTTCGGAGAAGGGCGAATTTTCGATCGTGGAGATCAAGACCTCGGTCGAGGATTTCCGCGTCGATCGCAAATGGCCGGACTACCGACAGCATTGCGACCGGCTGTATTTCGCCACCCATCCGGGCGTGCCCGCCGATATTTTTCCGCAGACCTGCGGCCTGATCGTCTCGGACGGCTATGCGGCCGAAATCCTGCGGGACGCACCGGAGGAAAGGATGGCGGCGGCGACCCGCAAGGCGCTGGTGCTGCGCTTCGCGCGGCTGTCCGCCGACCGCCTTTTGCAGGCTGAATGGGCGGCCAACCCTTTCATGACCGCACCTCGGGAAAGGGACTTGCCGGACGGGTGAGCCGGGTCAGCGCGGCGCGCGCTTGGCGAGGATGCGCTGCAATGTCCGCCTGTGCATGGTCAGCCGCCGCGCCGTCTCCGAGACGTTCCGGCCGCAAAGCTCGAAAATCCGTTGAATGTGCTCCCAGCGCACGCGATCGGCGGACATCGGGTTTTCCGGCGGCTCGGCGCGCGCCTCGCCATCGCACGTAAGCGCGGCCACGATCTCGTCGACTTCCGCGGGCTTGGTCAGATAGTCGATGGCGCCGATTTTCACGGCGCTCACCGCCGTCGCGATGTTGCCATAGCCGGTCAGGATGATGGCACGCGCGTCCTCGCGTGCAGCCCGCAACGCCGCGATCACGTCGAGCCCGGTGCCATCGCTGAGGCGCAGATCGACAATGGCGTAGGCCGGCGCGCTGCGGCGCAGCTGCGCCAACCCTTCGGCGACACTTTCGGCTGCCACCACATCGTAACCACGCTGTTCGAGTGCCCGGCTCATGCGCAAGAGAAACGCTCTGTCATCGTCCACGAGCAGCAGAGACCGATCACAATCGCGCGCAGACCTCCCCTGCGGCGCGGCGGCCGCCTCTCCTCTGAGCATAATGCGAGTCCTTCCGTTTACGTCAGACGCACATTGCCCAGCGTCACCTTCACGGCAACCCAACAAAAATGTGTTCACTAAACCTTGGAATTTTGCCGCACAGGAGCGACAGTCGGGTTGCCGCTGGGATACTACGCTTTCCGCTCAGGATTCGTACGCCGAATTTTGGTCTGAATCTTTGGAAGAACCTGGATCCGCGCGCCCCAGGGGCCGTGCGGATAGCCGACCAAACATCTCCATGCCGGATTGATGGAACGTCGGAGCGATTCGGTCGCTTAGAGCATCCGGCGAATAATTTGAATCGACGGGTTCCCATTTGATGTTCGGTTTGATTCTCTGTGAGCAGGAGGTGCTTCATGGGAAAGGCTGTTTCATCAGATTTGC
>NZ_JAYXIH010000112.1:0-1677 GCF_036016755.1 Aurantimonas sp. A3-2-R12
ATGGCGTTCAAGACCGACATTGAGATTGCCCGCGAGGCGAAGAAGCTGCCGATCCAGGAGATCGGGGCGAAGCTGGGGATCGGGCTCGAGGATCTGGTGCCTTACGGGCATGACAAGGCCAAGGTTTCGGCTGATTTCATCGCCCGTCAGGCGGACAAGCCGAACGGCAAGCTGATCCTGGTGACGGCGATCAACCCGACGCCGGCCGGCGAGGGCAAGACGACGACGACGGTCGGGCTCGGCGACGGGCTGAATTCGATCGGCAAGAAGGCGGCGGTGTGTATCCGCGAGGCTTCGCTGGGTCCGTGCTTCGGCATGAAGGGCGGCGCGGCCGGCGGCGGCTATGCCCAGGTCGTGCCGATGGAGGAGATGAACCTCCACTTCACCGGTGACTTCCACGCCATCACCAGCGCCCACAACCTTCTGTCGGCGCTGATCGACAACCACATCTACTGGGGCAATTCGCTCGACATCGACATCCGCCGCGTCGTCTGGAAGCGGGTCTTGGACATGAACGACCGGGCGCTGCGCGACATCGTCACGTCGCTCGGCGGGGTGGCCAACGGCTTTCCGCGCCAGGCCGGCTTCGACATCACCGTCGCCTCTGAGGTGATGGCGATCCTGTGCCTGTCGAATGATCTGGAGGATCTGCAGGAGCGTCTCGGCCGGATCATCGTGGCCTATACGCGTGATCGCAAGCCGGTGACCTGCAAGGACCTGAAGGCCGACGGCGCGATGACGGTTCTGCTCAAGGACGCCATGCAGCCCAATCTGGTGCAGACGCTGGAGAACAACCCGGCCTTCGTGCATGGCGGCCCGTTCGCCAACATAGCCCATGGCTGCAACTCGGTCGTCGCCACCAAGACGGCGCTGAAGCTGAACGACTATGTGGTGACGGAAGCCGGCTTCGGGGCGGATCTCGGCGCCGAGAAGTTCATGAACATCAAGTGCCGCAAGGCCGGTCTCGCCCCGGCGGCGATCGTCATCGTCGCCACCATCCGGGCGATGAAGATGAATGGCGGCGTCAAGAAGCAGGATCTGGCGGCCGAGAACGTGCAGGCGGTCAAGGACGGCTGCGCCAATCTCGGCCGGCACATCGAGAACATCAAGGGTTTCGGCGTTCCCGCGGTGGTGGCGATCAACCACTTCGCCGGCGACACCGAGGCCGAGATTGCGGCCTGCAAGGACTATGTGACGAGCCAGGGTTCGGAGGCGATCCTGTGCAAGCACTGGGCCGAGGGCTCGAAGGGGATCCAGGAACTGGCGACGCGGGTGGCAGAGATCGCCGACAGCGGCGTGGCGCAGTTCCAGATGCTGTATCCCGACGACATGCCCTTGATGAAGAAGATCGAGACGATCGCCAAGCGGATCTACCGGGCCGACGAGGTTCTGGCCGACAAGAAGATCCGCGACCAGCTGGCGCAATGGGAGGAGCAGGGGTTCCGCGATCTGCCGATCTGCATGGCCAAGACGCAGTATTCGTTCTCCACCGACGCCAATCTGCGCGGCGCGCCGACCGGCCATTCGGTGCCGATCCGCGAAGTGCGGCTGTCGGCCGGCGCCGGCTTCGTCGTGGTCGTCTGCGGCGAGATCATGACCATGCCGGGCCTGCCGCGCGTGCCCTCGTCGGAATCCATCCGGCTCAATGACGAAGGCCTCATCGAAGGCCTGTTCTAG
>NZ_JAYXIH010000113.1:0-1651 GCF_036016755.1 Aurantimonas sp. A3-2-R12
TGGATCTGACGCATTTTCGATGACGATCATGCGGCGCCGAGCAGCCGGGCTTCGAGCAGGTCGATCTTGGCTCGACCGTACATCTGCCGCTTCACGAGCTTGAGCTTATTGACCTGGCCCTCGGTCTGCCCGTTCGACCAGGGTTCGGTTATCGCGGCACGAACGGCGGCCAGGTCGTTCTGGATGCCACGGACGAACGAAACGAGAAGACTAGAGCCGGCGTCGGCGATCCATGGATCGAGATCCACGACGGTGCGACTGCGGATTATCGTCTGGAAACGGTCGATCAGGGATCGAGCATCTGCCAAGGTCGGAAGGCCGGCCTCGATCGCAGCTACCATGACGGTTTCCGCCTTCGTGAGATGATCGCGCTTCAGCGTCATCAGGCGGGCGATCGATCGAGCCGATGGGACCTTGCGAAGTTGGGCGGTCGTCATCTTCTCCGATCGTCGCCGCCGCGTCGCCCATTCGCTGACAACGCGGGTCGAGCCGCAAAAGCCGAGTTCCCGAAGACGGCGCCATAGTTCAGCGCCGTTGCGGCAGCCGGCCTCCCATTGCGCGTCGAGGAAGGGCAGATACGCATCGAGCGAGCCTTGCCGGGTGCGAAAGACGTCGGTGCGTTCGCCGCGGACGATCTGGCGAACCAGCCCCCGGCTTCGCCCTGTCCGCCGCACGATCTCCTTGACCGGAACGCCATTGGCGGCGAGGCCGGTGATGATGGCGTTCGTCTCCTCGCGCCGGAGATAGCCTTCATATTGCAGGCGTTCGGCCGACGTCAGGAGTTCCGGGTCGACGACGGTGGCGCCGATCGCGGCACGGATCGACTTCATCGACTTCTTCACGGCGTCGAGGAAAGCGGCGCTGGCGTTCTCCATCAAATGCCAGCGATCAGCAATCTGAGCGGCATTTGGCAGGGCCCGCGCCGTCGCCTCTCCATAGCCGCCGCCGCGATCGCGCGAGACGACGGTGATCTCGGGATGATCCGACAGCCAGCCCGCGACAGTCGCAATCTCCCGATCAGGCAGGAGCTTCACGATCCGTCGCCGTTCGAGATCGCAGACGATCGACCCGTAGCGGTGATTTCGGCGAAAAGCGAAGTCATCGATGCCGACGACATTCAGAGTCTCCCGAGGCGATCGTGCTCGTCGCCGCACCACCCGAAGCAGCGTGTCGTTGCTGACCGGCATCATCAGCCGTTGGGCAAAACACGCTGCGGGCCGTCCGCCGAGAGCCAGGCCCAGGTGATGGACGATGCATTCCATTCGGCCGGTGCGACGCGCCCTCTGCGCGACGACCTCGTCGCCGAAGCGTTCGGCGAAGATCTTGCGGCGACAACTTGTTATGTCGCAGCGAAAGCGGCGCGTGATCAGCAACAGGCGCACGGATCGCCCAGCCGAGGGAAGATCCGAAACGTTGCGGACGTATCGGCTGTGCCGCCGGCGCGAGGGTCTTCCGCATGACGGGCATGCGGCTTCTGGCGTTCGAGCCGAAGCGGTAACGAAAAGCACTCTGTCGACGACCTCGAAGCGTTCGACCGAAAGCCCGGCCGGAATCAACGACGAAAGCGAAATAGCGGTCGGCATGTGGCCGTTCTCCTCTTCGGAAAATCGCCATACGGCCCCTCAACTGCATCGGGATTGAGTCAGTCCCA
>NZ_JAYXIH010000114.1:0-1608 GCF_036016755.1 Aurantimonas sp. A3-2-R12
ACGGATGAGATCGAATAGCCCCTTTCGACAAAATCATGATATTTTGTTCCTGCCCACGGACGACCACGTGGCGAACGGCAGAGCACCGGGTTCGAGCTCTGCGGCGCAGCCAGTTCATAGCCGCTCCTCGTTTGTGGCGTCCGTGGGTTTCGAGTCTGGTCCAGTTCGTCTCCAACCGGTCGTCATTCGCCGGTAAACTCCCTCGGCCTGAAGAGCCTGGTTACGCTCGTCACGCCGGCGTTGCGGTATATTGTAATTGTAGGTCCCGCCTTTTTGGCCGCGCCGCGGCGGGTGTCCGGCACGCAGTTCGAGGTCTCTGATCTTTTTGGCGTGCAATGAGGGGCGAACCAGGCCGTAGTCCTCTCCCTTCGTGAGAAGATGCCACATGATCACCGCCAATTTGCGGGCGACGGCAACCGCTGCAATGTGATTGCCGCGTTTGCCCCGTATGCGTTCGTAGAACGCATGGAGAGGTCCCGGACTGCGAACGGTCTGCCAAGCCGCTTCGACCAACAAATGACGAGCGTTCGAGCGGCCGCGCTTGGTAATCCTCCCGTGGTAGGCGGGCCCAACTCCGGACTGGTGAACACTCGGGTTGAGGCCGATGTAGGCGACGAGCTTGTCGGGTCTGTCGAAGCGGTCGATTCGTCCGATTGCGGCCATCAGACCGACAGCAACAACCATATCGACGCCTGGTATCGTCATTAGCCTGGTCACGTTCGGATCGGTCAACGCCGCTCTCGCGATGTCGCGCTCCACGCCTTTCAGCGCTTCGGAAAGCCGGTCGTACTCCTCGACATGTCGATCGACAGCTTCCTGTTCGTCGTCCGGCAGATATTGCGCTCGCAGCCATGACCGTCCCTTCCCGCCGAACAAATCTGCGTGCGGACACTGGGCGATCAGGTTCGCGTGGAGAATCGACTGCACGATCGACTTCAGACGTACTCGTTGCCGGACGAGTTGCGTACGACGCGTGACCTGCCGGCGGCGGGCCAAGGTTGCAGCATCAGGAATCCAGACCTCCGGCAAAAAGCCCGCTGCGTAAAGCTTCGCCAGGACCCGCGCGTCAATGGCGTCGGTCTTGATTTTGGCCTTCGCGATGAGATGGACCTGAAGCGGGTTTGCAACCACCACCCTTTCCACGTGCGGAGCGATGATCTCGGTGACCGCCGTCGCATTGCTAGTCGCCTCCACCACGACGTGATCCGTCGGGAGAAGTGTCCTTGCAAAGGACTCTAGATGATCCCGCGTCATCCCGATCCGGCCGAGACGTTTGACCTCGCCGTCTTCGAGCACCACCGCTTCAGCGAAGACGCGGTGGATATCCATACCGATGATGCGCATGCTTGCTCCTTTCGATGGCAGTTCCTTTGGTCATGTTTCAGGAGCAGGCGGGCTACACGGCAATTACAGATCCGCGCTCGCGGCGCATCCGGGCAAGCCGCAGGGGCGACCAGATAAAGGCTCGGGCTCGCAGCCCATTCGTTTCCACGGTCTGCCCGCACTTTGCGTGCTCCCGGCGCCCCACATCCCGGATGGTCTCACCATAACGCCAATCACCGAAGTGCGGCAGAGATGTTGGAGCGCCACCGCCATCATGCCGGATAA
>NZ_JAYXIH010000115.1:0-1500 GCF_036016755.1 Aurantimonas sp. A3-2-R12
TGCTCATCAGGCAACCTCCCGCCGACGCTGGATCAGTTTAGAAGCTGAATGGGCGTTGGTTCCTGGCCGCCGTGGCGACAGCCTCGGTTGCTTGCCTCTCGAAGGCCCGCATGAGACCTGCTGGGCTGCGGCGGCCGGAAGTCCGAGACGGGCTACAGGAAGATGCGCCACGGGCAGCCCGGCCAGGTGTTGCCCAGAGCGCCGGTTGATGAGCATCCCGCGGGAACTTCCGGCACAGGGAACCTTACTCCAAGGGAGAGAGGTGCATCCATGCCCATTTTCATCGGCCTCGACTGGGGCGGGTCGAACCATGCCGTCTGCGTCCTCGACGCCGCCGGCAAAAGCCTCGATCAGTTCACCGTCACCCATGACAGCGACGGCCTCGACCATCTCGTCACGCGCCTGCGCCGTCACGGTCTGGCGGACGAGATGCCCGTCGCGATCGAACGGCCGAGCGGTCTGCTCGTCGACATGTTGATGGAGGCCGGGTTCGTCGTCACGCCGATCCATCCCAACATCGTCAAGGCGTGTCGGCCGCGCTACCGCGCCGTCTCCGCCAAGAGCGATCCCGGCGATGCCTACATCCTCGCCGACGTCCTGCGTACCGACGGTCACCGGCTGAAGGCGCTCGAGCCGCAGTCCGACGCCATCAAGGCACTCAGGGCGCTGGTGCGCGGGCGCGACGATCTGGTCGCCACCAGGCTCGTCCTCGCCAACCAGCTGCGCGCCCTTCTCGAAAGCTTCTGGCCGGGCGCCGCCAGCCTGTTCGCCAACATTGCCAGCCCCATAACGCTGGCCTTCCTCTTGCGCTATCCCACGCCCCAGGCGGCCCACCGGCTCGGCAGCAAGCGCATGGCTGCCTTCCTCGCCCAGAACCAGTATTGCGGCAGGCGCCACGTCGCCGATCTCCTCGCTCGCCTGCGCTCGGCTCCCACCGGCACGGCCGCGCAGGCCGAAGCCGATGCCAAGGGCGAACTCGTACGCGCCCTCGCCACGGCCCTCGAAAGCCTCGTTGCCCAGATCGCCAAGCTCACCAGCCGCATTGAACACGCCGTCGCAGAGCTTCCCGAGGGACGGATCGTCATGTCCTTCCCGCGTGCCGGGAAGATCTGTGCCGCACAGATCACCGCCGAATTGGGTGACGTCCGCACCCGATTCCAAAGCGAGGATCACCTCGCCGCAGAGGCCGGTGTCGCGCCCGTCACCTACCAGAGCGGAAAAGCCCGAGGCGTGGGATGGCGATGGGCCTGCAACAAGCGCCTGCGCGCCGCAATCACCTGCTTTGCAGACAACTCCCGTCACCAAAGTCCATGGGCCGCCGGCATCTATCGAAACGCCAGACAGCGAGGATGCAGGCATCCCCACGCCGTGCGCATCCTCGCTCGCGCTTGGATCCGCGTCCTCTGGCGCGCATGGAGCGACAGCATTCCATACGATCCCCAAAAACATGCTGCCGCAAAGGCCTTCATCCCTACGGGTTGACACAGGAAGTCTCATGCC
>NZ_JAYXIH010000116.1:0-1461 GCF_036016755.1 Aurantimonas sp. A3-2-R12
TGAGATGCGCTTGTCGAGCTGCGGCTTGGTGGGCGCGTCGCCAAGTTGACCAAGCAATGACGTGGGCTGGTCGGATTTGGCGCTGAGCCAGACGCGTGGCGATGCGGCGGATTTCCTGGACCGACCAGCGGATCAGCGGCGTCGAGGCTTGCGGATGATCCTGACCATGCTTTTTGGGGGCGTCACGGTGTTCGCCCGGCGACGGATCGCGGCCATCATGGCGAAGGCCAGCATGACGAGCGAGACGTGGCGATGCCAGCCGTGCCAGGAGCGGGTCTCGTTGTGGTCGAGGCCCAGTTCGTTCTTGGCCGTCTCGAAGCTGTCCTCGATCGCCCAGCGACGACCCTCGACCCTGACCAGCGTCTCGATGGACGTTCCGGCCGGGCACCAGGTGGAGAAGTAGGCGAGATCGCCGTCGGCGATGTTGCGGCGGATCAGCAAGCCCCGCGTCCACTGCCCGTCGAGAGCGTCGTTGTATTCGGCCGCGTCGAGATCGGCCAACTCGAGATAGGCCCAGTCGTGGAGCCTTTCGCCCTTGGTCCCTTCGCCCGCCGACAGGCGCGCCCAGTCGTCGGGGGACAGCTTTCCTGCGATCGCAGCCGCCGTGCCGGCGACGGGCTGTGGTTTGTCCCAGGAGTTGAACGGATGATTGGCGTTGACGCCCAGCACATAGCCTTTTCCGGCGCGCCGCAGCGCCGTCTCAATCCCGCCGACCCCATAAACGCTGTCGGCTGCGACCCAGGCAAACGGGACCTCTGCCGTCATGGCTCGGCCGATCATCGCAAGGGCAAGGCCAAGCTTGGTCGCAAACGCAGTTTCCGGCGGTACGTGCGCCGCCGCCATGCGAGCTGGATCATCCGTCCAAGCCTTCGGCAGATACAGCGCCCGGTCGATAAATGCGTGGCCGTGGCACGAGACGTAGGACGCAAACACACCGATCTGGCAGTTGGTGATCTTGCCGGCCGAACCCGTGTACTGACGTCCAACCNCACCGATCTGGCAGTTGGTGATCTTGCCGGCCGAACCCGTGTACTGACGTCCAACCCCGCAGGAGGCCTTGCCCTGCTTCAGAAAGCCGGTCTCGTCGATAACCAGCACGGCTTGCGGATCGGCGAGCGTCTCCACAACGTAATCCCGCACGATGTCGCGCAGCACATCGGCATCCCACCGACCGCGGCCAAGAATCGCCTGCTGGCGCCAAGGCCCGGGATCCCCCGCCGCTTCCGCCCGCATCCAGCCAGTCTTGCGCCGCTCATCCCCGAGAAGTCCATCCAGGAACAAGCCCGCTGAAACCGCCACGCGCTCCTGCGTAAACAGCGGCTGGATTCGTCGCTTCACATCCCGCAGCGAAGAGGCCCAAAGCTCCAGCGTCGTCTCGATCGATGCGCCCATCATCCATGACCTCCGAATCATGGTCGCCCATGGATTCAGAACTCGTCGAAAGACGCAACTGTAATGCTA
>NZ_JAYXIH010000117.1:0-1452 GCF_036016755.1 Aurantimonas sp. A3-2-R12
GTAACTGCTCAGGTGGCTGGCTTCAGATGGTCTGAGCGGCAGGTACGAAGAGCGTAGCGGCGATGTTGCGGATGGCGCCGAAGGCTGTCTGTCCTGCGATTCGGGCTGTGCTTGTGACGGACCTATAGCCGGCATGGACGCTGGGGCCCCACTCGGATCGGAATCCGCCGGTGACCTTGCGAAACACGACCGAGGGTCGGATCTCGCGCTCGGCGACGTTGTTGGTGGCGCTGACGCGCCGGTCCTCGAGGAAGACGAAGAACTTGGTTCGCCACGCCTTCACCTGCGCCTGCAGGGTTCGTCCTGCCGGATGGGGTACGGGCGTGGCCAGCAGCCGGTCGAGCCGACAGTCCGCCTTGATCCGGTATTGCCGCAGGGTGCTGTCCTTCAACTCTGCGCGCCGTCTGCCGATGGCGATCGTCCAGGCCAACAGCTTCGCCAACTCCGGCGCGAAGACGACGTCACCGCAGTCGATAGCGTATTGTACATCGCGCAGCACATGGGCGAGGCAGACCTGATGGGCTGCGGCCATCTCCTGCTGGCCGGCGTAGCGGTCGGAAATCCAGACGTCGGGCTTGTGGCCGCCCATCACCGCTTCGGCCACAGCCTTGGCACGACGCGGGGCGATCTCGTGCAGCACCGCATCGGGCGTGACGAACACCCAGTGCCAGTGCAGTCGGCCGTTGATGCGCGTCGTGGTCTCGTCCGACCAGACCACCTCTGCGGCGCGCAGTGTCTCGCGGATCGCCGCGCGCTCGGCCTCCAGCGGCGTCTCCAGCCGGCGCAGCGCATTGGCGACGGCGCCCTCGGAGATTGTCAGGCCGAACAACTCGCGGGCGAGCCGGGCCAGCCGTTCGAAGCCGACATGATGGCTGTGATGCAGGTAGGCCAAAAGGGCATGGATGTTTGGCCCGAACGGCGTGCCGGGCGGCATCCCCTCTTGCGGCGCAGCGCGGAAGCGCTTCCCGCAGGCGCAGCGCCCGCCATGCAGTTCGATCCGCGTCACATTCGGGAGAACCGGCGGAATGTCGACATGGTCATAGCGTTGCCGGCAGGTCTGCTTCAGCCCCGACACGTCCGCCCCGCAGGAGCAGCGATCGGCGCGGCGCACGATCGTCTCGTTCGGCTCGGCCGCCAGCCGGCGCGACACGCCTGGGCGCGACGGGCGCGACTTCTTCAGCTTCACCTTGTCCTTGCCGCCAGAACCGCCGACGCCGGAGTTCTGCGAGGGCGGAGTGTGGGAGTTGCGCGAGGTCTTGCGAGGCTTCGCCAGAGCCGCCTCCAGCGCCGTGATCCGCGCCATCAGCGCGTCGATCAAGGCCGCCTGCCGATCCAGTAGGGCGTCCTTCTCGGCGTCGGTCAGCGTGCATCGGCGCGGGCGAGTCATGGGAATCTTGACTCACATCCAAGCCCTCAAATCAAGCCAGATTGCCAACCAGGTGAGCAGTTACC
>NZ_JAYXIH010000118.1:0-1433 GCF_036016755.1 Aurantimonas sp. A3-2-R12
AAGGCGAAGGTTTCCGGACGCCGCCCGCCGCGCTTTCTCCGAGCCAGGGCCGCGAAGCGACCGAACTCGATGAGGCGCGTCTTGTCCTCGTGGAGCTGCAGGCCGAACTTGGCCAGCCGTTCCTTAAGGACCGCCAACATCTCCTTCGCGTCCGCCTCCTTCTCGAAGCCCATGACGAAGTCGTCGGCATACCGCACGATGGTCACTCGACCTCGTTCCCGTCGCCGCCGCCATTGATGGACCCAGAGATCGATGACGTAGTGGAGAAAGATATTGGCCAGGAGCGGACTGATCCCCGCTCCCTGCGGCGTTCCCCTGCTTGTTTCGTATTTCTCACCGCTCTCGAGGATGCCAGCCTCCAACCACATCCGGACAAGCCGGAGAATTCGAGGATCGGCGATCCTGTGCGCCAGCATTCGCAGCAACCACTCGTGGTCGACCGAGTCGAAGAAGCTGCGGATATCGGCATCGAGCACAAAGTTCACGCGTTGGCTCATGATCGCCGTATGCAGCGATTCGAGCGCCTGGTGCGGGCTCCTCCCGGGCCGAAAGCCATAGGAGAAACCCAGGAAGTCAGCCTCGTAGATTGCGCTGAGCGTCTCGGCCACCGCACCCTGGACGATCTTGTCCTCCAGCGTCGGCACTCCGAGCGGACGTCGCCCTCCGTCGGCTTTCGGGATGTAGACGCGCCGAACCGGCTGAGGCCGGTAGCGCCCGGTGTGGACACGCGAGCAGAGGTCCTGAAGATTTGCCTCCAGGTTCTGCTCGTAGCCCGCAACCGTTATCCCGTCGACTCCTGCACTTGCCTGCCGCTTCTGACGGCGAAACGCTCGCCCGAGCGCTTCGATGTCAACATGATGCAGCAGGGCCGTGAACCGTGTCTGGACGGCCGAGCAGGCCGCCGCGTTCACCCTGTCAAGTTTGGATGCCAGGGCAACCCGGCTCTGCGTCCGGACCTGACCCTCATCGACTGGGCTCCTTCCGGGCCAGTCCCTTCCCTCGGCGCGTCTCGTTTCCTTCAACGGCGTCATCAGTACTATGGACCAGTCCGACTCCCGACCTCAGCTCGGATGTCAGCTCCGGCAGCGCCTCGCCAACATCCCCCGCCAGAGACCAATCTGGCGGACCCGGTCGGGCCTCTCATGTTCCGATGAATGCTTTTCGTGCGTGATACGGCCTTCGACCCCGGCGAAGCGTCGTCATCTCGCATAGCGATGACGCACATGCTGCCTTCGTGAACGGGAACACACTCGGCCTTCGCGATATTCAAAATTTCGTGGCTCAATCCCGCACCCCACACGACCCCTGTCTACACTTCAGACCCCGCGTTACCACGACGCCCGCAAGACTCGGTCCCGACCTGCCCGCTACGGCTTTGATCGGATGAGACTTTCACTCATAGGCACTCACCAGCTTTGCATGACGTACTCCCG
>NZ_JAYXIH010000119.1:0-1232 GCF_036016755.1 Aurantimonas sp. A3-2-R12
CCTCCTTGCGCTTGGTGGAAGGGTTGATGCCGGCGACCAGCAATCTCTTGGCATCGTCCCGCTTCTCCCTCGCGTCGAGAAGCGACACTAGCGGGTACTTGCCAAAGGAGAGAATATTTTCCTTCTCCAGGTAGCGATAACGCAGCTGCCAGAGCTTAGAGCCGCTTTTTTGGACGAGAAGATAGAGCCCGTCGCCGTCGGCGAGACGATACGGCTTGACCTTGGGTTTGGCGTTCTTGCAGGCGAAGTCGGAAAGCGGCATGGGTAACGGGCCTAGGGGTAATGGGTAATACCCGGATCGTTACCCACAAACTGATGCGTTGCAATGGTACGTAGCAGGTCGCCATAAGCAGCCATAACCAGCTAACTCATTGATTTTTATTGATAGAAGGACGCTGTGAGAAGCTATGGGAAGGGGAAATGGTGCCCAGGGACGGAGTCGAACCGCCGACACTGCGATTTTCAGTCGCATGCTCTACCAACTGAGCTACCTGGGCGCCGTTTCGCCGAAACGCTCCGAATGCGGAACGCCAAGCCGACGAAAGCTCGCGCCTTATAGAAAAGCTCCAACGCGCTGTCCAGCGTTTCGGCCGCGGCGTCTGGAAAAATATGACGATGCCGGGTTGCCCGGCTCGGCAGGGGGCGCTTCGCGACTTTGATCGGCAAAGGCTGCTTTTCGCTTCACTGTCTGTTGACGCGCCAACCGAAATCGGAGAGATAGCGCCCAACGCTGCCGTAGCTCAGTGGTAGAGCACTCCCTTGGTAAGGGAGAGGTCGAGAGTTCGAGTCTCTCCGGCAGCACCATCCCAATTTTTGATATGGCTTGAATCCCTTGCGTGGTAGCGGCTTGCGCCCATAAGTCTGTTACAAACGATGTTGCAAGATCGGATGGGCGGGCATAGCGGGAAAGCACAAAGGGCTGATCGAGCGAGCGGGACGACTACATTCGCACCGTGATTCGGCCGATCTCCAATCTCCGCGAAGCCACTTGTCGCCGCATTGCAATTCGGGTCATCTGCCACACGTGGGTACCCTGAAGGGCACCTTCTCGCCTTCGATCGGATCGAGCCCGGCGCACGGATCGACGACGTGCGCTTCCGATGCTCGTCGTGTCGCAGCCGTAAGAGCCTGAGCGAAAAGGAGTTGAGCGATATCAGCAGGTTGTGATTCCCCTTCGTTGTCGAGACGTTGGAGGATCGAAATGGCCTGGGATGATATCGCTCGGCTTGAGC
>NZ_JAYXIH010000012.1:0-100744 GCF_036016755.1 Aurantimonas sp. A3-2-R12
ATCCGCGCCATCTGGCGCTTGCTCAACAAAAACAAATCACCCATCAAAGCCTCCTTCAATGGAGACCGTGAATCACAGATCAAGAGAAATTAATAGGTCCTGAGCCTAGAGCATCGGGGCCGCGAGGCAGCAGAACGGCGACACCATCGCCTGACTTTGACAGAATCGCGCAAATGGCGGAGGAGACCCCGCCGCTGACTTCACGCCTGCGCGCTTTCGACCGGGGTGATCGCCACACGGTGAGGAGAAGCCCTACCCCCCCTCCGCGTAGAGCACCCGGTGATCCAGCAGATAGCGCGCGAAGAGCGGCAGGCTGGCCGAGCCGATCTCGCGGGCGCTGGAACCGATCGTGCCAGGCCGGATCTCCAGCGGCGTCAAGCCCTTGCGCTTGAGGTTCGCCATCGCCCGTTCGGTTGTCGCGACCAGGCGCGCGCGCACGGCCGGCGGAAAGCCGCCGTCGATGACCGCACATTCGAAATCATAGATCGAACTCGCCGCGACGAAAGCATGGGCGAGCCCCGCCCCGGCGATCGCCAGCCAGCGATCGAGGATGGGGCCAAGCTCGTCCCAGGCCGCGTTGCTTCGCCAGATCGCACTTGGGTCGCCGCCATCCTCGGCGATCATCTTCTCCAGGACAAAGATCGAGGCGACGTTGATCAGTTGGTCGAATCCGCCCGTGTCGGAACCCGTCGCCTTGGCACGGGGCACCGGCATCGGCCCAAGCGCCGCGGCATTGCCGGTCCGACCGGTGACGACATCGCCACCGATGACAAGCCCGCCGCCGACGAAGGCTCCGACGAAGACGTAGAGATAATCCGACGAGCGCGTGGCGCCGAAGACGTTCTCGGCGGCGCAGGCGGCGGTCGCGTCGTTGGCGAGATGAACCGACAGGCCGGTCGCTTCGCCCAAGAGCCCGACAATGTCGGCGCTGCGCCATTCGTCCATAATCGTCGCCGGCGCATCGATTTCGTCGGCCCACGACCACAGCTCGAAGGGCATGGCGACGCCGAGGCCGACGATCCGCGTTCGCAATTCCGGCTCGATCGCGGCGACGACGCGCGCCGCGGCGGCGGCGACGAAGTCCAAGACGGCGTCGAGTTTGGGATAGGCATAGGTGCGGCGCTCGCGCGCTCGTATAGCGCCGACGAAATCCATCAGCACCAGCTCGACCGAGCGCCGGCCGATCTTGACCCCCAGTGAGAACACCCCGTCGGGGTTGAGCCGCATCGGCACCGAGGGCTGGCCCACCCGGCCGCGACGAGGCTTTTCGCGCAGCACCAGATGTTCGGCCTCCAGCGCGCGCATGATCACCGACGCGGTTTGCGGCGACAGGCCGGTGCGCCGGGCGATATCGGCCTTGGCCAGCTCGCCGTGGCGGCGGATCAGCGTCAGCACGGCGCGCTCGTTGTGGGCCCTCAGGCCGGCCTGGTTCGAGCCGCGCATGCGTTCGTCGTGGCGCGTCGGCGCAAGCGTCTCGATAGCGGTAATGTCGTTCATGCGTTCCTCCCCAATCCCGGAATCGATCACGATTCCAAGGACGGCGTCCGCCGCTCTGCGTGCCAACGCGGAGGCAACTGTTCCACTCCAAGGCACTCCGGTCAATAAATAAATCCATCTGATTTATATTCATTGACAAGCCGCGAACCATGGTGTTTCGTGATGGGCGATCGGGCTGTCGAGGAGGCTGCCCGGCCCGCCGACCGGGCGCTACCCGGCGCATTATCATTCAGTTTGGGAGGGTTTGTCCGTGACAATCCGCACGCTTCTCGCATCCACCGCCATCGCCGTCGCAGCCGCCGGCTTCGCCGCTCCAGCCGCCGCGCAGGAAGGCACCAAGGCCTGCCTGATTACCAAGACCGACATCAACCCGTTCTTCGTCAAGATGAAGGAAGGCGCCACCGCCAAGGCCGAGGAGCTCGGCATCGAGCTGTCGACCTTCGCCGGCAAGGTCGACGGCGACCACGAGACCCAGGTCCAGGCGGTCGAAAGCTGCATCGCCGCCGGCGCCAAGGGCATCCTGATCACCGCGTCCGACACCAAGGCGATCACCGACGTGGTCAAGCAGGCCCGCGACCAGGGCGTTCTGGTCATCGCGCTCGATACGCCGCTGGAGCCGATTGATGCGGCCGACGCGACCTTCGCCACCGACAATTTCAAGGCCGGCGAGCTGATCGGCCAGTGGGCCAAGGCAACGCTGGGCGACAAGGCGGTCGACGCCAAGATCGCCCTGCTCGACCTGTCGCCGTCGGCACCGTCGGTCGACGTCCTCCGCGACCAGGGCTTCCTCAAGGGCTTCGGCATCGACATCAAGGACGAGAAGAAGATCGGCGACGAGGACGACCCGCGCATCGTCGGCCATGACGTCACCGCCGGCAACGAGGAAGGTGGCCGCACGGCGATGGAGAACCTTCTGCAGAAGGATCCCGACATCAACGTCGTCTACACGATCAACGAGCCGTCGGCCGCCGGCGCCTACGAGGCGTTGAAATCCTTCGGCAAGACCGAAGGCGTCCTGATCGTCTCCGTCGACGGCGGCTGCCCGGGCGTCAAGAACGTCGAGGAGGGCGTGATCGGCGCCACCTCACAGCAATACCCGCTGGACATGGCGTCCAAGGGCATCGAGGCGATCGCCCAGTTCGCCAAGGACGGCACCGTGCCCAAGCCGAGCGAAGGGCTCGATTTCTTCGACACCGGCGTCAATCTGGTGACGGACAAGGCCGTCGATGGCGTCGAGTCGATCGACGTCAAGGAAGGCACCGATCGCTGCTGGGGCTGATCTTCCAAGTGGGCGGCCCTTCGCGGGCCGTCCACTTGACCCCGCCCGTCCCTCGCGCGTTGATGCGTTAGCGGCCCTGGCCTTCCGGAGCGACACGCCATGACTGAAACCACCGACAAGGGGGCGGATTTCGAATCCTCCCTGAGCCAGAGCGACAGCGCCGTCGCCGCCTTCGGGCATCGCCCGCGCGGCCCGCTCGGCAACCTGCAGCATTTCCTGCACGGCAACCCGACCATGGTGCCGGTCATCGTGCTCTTGCTGTCGGTGTTGGTGTTCGGTCTCGTCTCCGACAATTTCTTTTCCGCCTTCAACCTGTCGCTGATCATGCAGCAGGTGGCGATCGTCGGCATATTGGCGGCGGCGCAGAGCCTCGTCATCCTCACCGCCGGCATCGATTTGTCGGTCGCCGCCGTCATGGTGATGGTTTCGGTGATCATGGGCCGGCTGTCGACCGAGTTCGGCCTGCCGGTGCCGCTGGCGATTCTGGTCGGCCTCGTCGTCGGCGCGCTCACCGGCTTGCTCAACGGCATTTTGGTCACCCGCGTGCGGCTGCCACCCTTCATCACGACGCTGGGCACCTGGAACATCTTTCTGGCGCTGAACTATTATTTCTCCAATCGCGAGACCATCCGCAGCCAGACGCTCGACGCCGACGCGCCGCTCCTGAAGCTGTTCGGCGAACGTTTCACCCTAGGCGGCGCGGTGCTGACCTGGGGCGTCGTCCTGATGATCGCGATCTTCCTGATCCTTTGGTACGTGCTCAACCGCACAGCCTGGGGACGGCATGTCTACGCCATCGGTGACGACAAGGAGGCGGCGGAGCTCTCCGGCATTCGCACCGACCGCACGCTGGTCTCGGTCTATGTCGTCGCCGGCTTCATCTGCGCCATCGCCGCGTGGGCCTCGATCGGCCGCGTCGGCTCGGTCAGCCCCACGTCGTTCTTCGAGGCCAATCTGGAATCGATCACCGCCGTGGTGATCGGCGGCATCTCCCTGTTCGGCGGCCGCGGCTCGATCCTCGGGCCGATGATCGGCGCCCTCATTGTCGGCGTGTTCAACTCCGGCCTGCGGCTCGGCGGTGTCGACGTCTTGTGGCAGGTCTTCGCCACCGGCTGGCTCATCATCATCGCGGTCGCCATCGACCAGTGGATCAGGAAGATCTCCGCATGAGCGCCTCCCAGACTCCCGTCCTGTCGGCCCGCGGCCTCGTCAAGAACTACGGCCGCGTCACCGCTCTCGACCACGCCGATTTCGACCTCTATCCGGGCGAGATCCTGGCGGTCATCGGCGACAACGGCGCCGGCAAGTCGACGCTGATCAAGGCGCTCTCCGGCGCGGTCGTCGTCGACGAAGGCGAAATCCGGCTGAACGGCGAGCCAGTGCGGTTCACCGCGCCAATGCAGGCCCGCGACGCCGGCATCGAGACGGTCTACCAGAATCTCGCGCTGTCGCCGGCCCTGTCGATCGCTGACAACATGTTCTTGGGGCGCGAGATCCGCAAACCCGGCCCGCTCGGCAAATATTTCCGGATGCTCGACCGCGCCGCGATGGAGAAGATCGCCCGCGACAAACTCTCCGAACTCGGGCTGATGACCATCCAGAACATCGCCCAGGCGGTGGAGACCTTGTCCGGTGGTCAGCGCCAGGGCGTCGCGGTTGCAAGGGCCGCGGCCTTCGGCTCCAAGGTGCTGATCCTCGACGAGCCGACGGCGGCGCTCGGCGTCAAGGAATCGCGCAAGGTTCTGGAACTGATCCAGGACGTGCGCTCGCGCGGCATGCCGATCGTGCTGATCTCGCACAACATGCCGCATGTGTTCGAGGTCGCCGACCGGATTCACATCCACCGGTTGGGACGGCGCTTGTGCGTCGTCGACCCGAAGAACGCGACGATGAACGACGCGGTTGCGCTGATGACTGGCGCCAAGCAGCCGGAGCCGGAGATGGCAGCGGCATAATTTCAAGCCGAGATGGTGGCGACCGGCGGCGCGTGACGGGCCGCGGGTCGCTCGCCGTCAGGCCGCGATCATGCCGTTCCTGCGAAGGCCTCTTTCGAGGGTCTTCGCCCGCTGGCGAGCCGGCCCTGAATGAGCCGAATTGCCAGCGTCGCCATCGGCGGTCGTGCGGATTTCGGCCATCATTCGCAACAGCTCGGAGGCCGTGTCCCTGAGCGTGACCGCGACTGCGGCCGCCTGCTCGACCATCGCCGCGTTCTGCTGGGTATGCTGGTCCATCTGCGCGACGGCGGTGTTCACCTCCTTGATGGCGATGGCCTGTTCACTGGACGTGTTGGCGAGATCGGCCACGCCAGCGGTGATCTCCGTGGAGCGTTCGACGATCTTGCCGAGCGCCTCGCCCGTGCCCCCGACCAGCTCGACGCCGCTCGCGATTTCCACCGAACTTGCCGAAATCAGCGTCTTGATCTCCTTGGCGGCCTCCGCCGAACGCTGGGCGAGCCCGCGCACCTCCTGGGCGACCACGGCAAAGCCGCGACCGGCCTCGCCGGCCCGCGCCGCCTCGACCCCGGCGTTCAGCGCCAGAAGATTGGTCTGAAAGGCGATCTCGTCGATCACCCCGATGATCATGCCGATTTCTTTCGACGACTGCTCGATCCGGCCCATCGCCGCGACCGCCTTCTGGACGATCTCTCCGACATTCCGGGCTTCGTTCATCGAACTTTGGACATTCGCCGAAACCTCGGCGGCGCGGCTCGATGCGCCCTGAACCCCAACGGCGAGCTGCTGCAGGGCGGCGGCGGTCTCTTCCAGGCCGGCGGCTTGCTGCTCGGTGCGGCGGGCGAGATCCTCCGATGCGCTGGCGATCTCCCGCGCGCCGGTTTCCACCGCCTCCGCCGATCCGCGCGTTGACGCGACGGTGCCCCCGAACGCCGTGACGGCCTGATTGAAATCGTCCTTCAGCGCCTGAAACTCTTCAGGAAACGCCGCCGTGATCGGTTGGGACAGATCGCCCTCGGCCATCCGCTTCAGCGCCTTGCCCAGTTCGTCGACGACGATGCCGCGAGCCGCGCCACGTTGCAGCTCTTCCTGGATGCTTTTCTCGGACGCCTGCCGAGTGAGGATATCCAGATAGCTGGAGATCGTGCGCTCCATGTCGAGGAGCGCGACTTGGATCAGAGCGTCGATCGAGCCTGTGACCTCCTCTGTCTTGCCTTTGACGAAGAGGCCCTTCGGCCAGAGCTGTGCCAGGGTTCGGCTGGCGAGCGCTCCGAGCAGCGACCCGTAGCCAGCGATGAACTCTTTCGGCTCGAGGCCGATGCGCGCATGGGCCGTGCCGATGCGCTCCGTTCGCGCGACATGGGCGGCTCCGATTTCCCCCTTGGCGAGAGCCAGCCAATGCTCCTTCTGCTTGTCGTAGGCATACTGCAAATGTCGTTCGTCGGTGAAGAACGCCTTCATGGATGAATTGCCACGGATCACCGTGTAGAACTGGTCAAGCGCGCCATCCAGCACGCTCGTGAGAATGGGTTCGATGCGTCGCAACGCGGCGAGGCTTGCGGTGTCCAAGCCCGCGGAGGAGGGCTCATTATTTTTCTGGGAAGTGCTGGCGTTCATATTTTGAGCCTTAGGAGAGGAATTTCTGCCGCGATTGGCTTCCTGACGTTTCCAGCCGGAATCGAACGTCGAATCACGCTATCGCCTCGATATACGTAGCCAGACATCTTTATGAATTCGTTTACCTTGGGGCCCCGGTCGGCGTTTCACTTGAAGATGAGAGATCGACCAGGACACTCGCTATCGCGCTGGAAATCCCGTCCGATTCCATTGGCATTGCAGCGAATTTTTCCTGCTCCGAACGCAATTCGCCAAGCCGGTCCGCGCAGCGGTTTCATCGTCGGACAAGGCATGCGACAATTTGTCGCAGTATTAATGGGCGGAAATCCTTTGAGGAGGGGCGCAGCGAGTTGCCACCGCTTCATCATCGAGACTTCTCAGTCTTTTGCCTATTGCCTCGGATGACATTTCGTCCGTCGACAATATAAACGCCACCTTCGTCTGGCGCTGAATTCCCCCGAACGCCGCCACCTCTCCCGTCCGCTATGAAGCGGCTCTGAAGGAGCGTGTATGACCTACGATCTCTATTATTGGCCGATGATTCCGGGCCGCGGCGAATATGTGCGCCTCGTCCTGGAAGCGGCTGGAGCGCCCTATCGCGACGTGGCGCGGCTGCCGGAAAGCGAAGGCGGCGGTATCGGCGCCATGATGGCGTTTGTCGCCGGCCGCCATGGCCATCGCACCCCGTTCGCGCCGCCTTTCCTTGTGGATGGAGATCTGCTGATTTCGCAAACTACCGAGATTTGTGTCTTTCTCGGCGAGCGTCATGGGCTTGCGCCGAAGGACGAAGCCGACCGGCTGTTTGCCCGCTCGATCGCGCTGACCGCCGCCGATTTCGTCAACGAGGCGCACGACACCCATCATCCGGTCGGCATCGAGGACTATTACGAGGATCAGAAAAGCGAGGCGAAGCGGCGCGCGGCCGGCTTTCGCGACAAACGCATGCCGAAATATCTCGGCTGGTACGAGCGCCTGATCGCCGCCAATCCGGCTGGCTCCGGCTTTCTCGTCGGCGCTGATTTATCCTATGCCGATCTCGGCCTGTTCCAGACCCTTGCCGGCCTCGCCTACGCCTTTCCAAGGCGGATGACGGCACTCGCAGCGGACTGTCCGAAAACCGAGGCGCTGGCAGCGCGGGTCGCCGCGCATCCGGCGGTGGCGGCCTATCTGGCGAGCGAGCGGCGCATCGCCTTCAATGAGGACGGCATCTTTCGCTATTACCTGGAACTCGACGCCGACTGACGCCGGCCCGACGCGCAAACGCCCCGGTACAAGCCCGGGGCGTAAAGCTGCACCACAGCGGAGCGCGGAGTGGGGTGCCCTACAACCTCATCAGTTGGCGAGCTTGGAGGCGAACAGCGCCAGCGCCTTCTGATAGACACCGGCCCGATTCCAGTCGCGCAGCACCGAGAAATTCGGCTGCCCCTCCTGGTATCCGGCGCCCGGCCGCCAGCCATGCTGACGCAGGAAGTTCGCGGTCGAGGCCAGCACGTCGGCCTTCGAATTGATCAGGTCACGCCGGCCGTTGCCGTCGCCGTCGACGGCGAAGCGCAGATAATTCTTGGCCAGGAACTGGGTCTGGCCGATCTCGCCGGCCCAGGCACCACGCATATTCTCCGGCCGCATATCGCCGCGATCGACGATCGCCAGGGCCGCCAGCAGTTCCTCGGTGAAGAAGGCCGAGCGGCGGCAATCATAGGCCAGCGTTGCCAGCGAGCTAAAGATGTTCATGTTGCCGGAATTCGCGCCGAAGCCGGTCTCCATGCCCCAGATCGCGACAATGACTTCCTTCTGGACGCCGTAGCGCTGTTCGATGGAGTTCAACAGGCCGGCATTCTGCTGGATGATCCGCTTGCCCTTCTTGACGAACGAAGCCGGCGCCCGGCGCTGCATGAAGGCGTCGAGCGACAGCTTCATCGAATGCTGGTTGCGATCGAGGCTGATGACCTTGTTGCTGTATTTCGTCGGCATCAGCGCCGAATTGATCGTGCCCCCCGAAATGCCCGCCTTCTGCGCCTCCTGGGCGAATTGCTGCTTCCATTGATCAAACCCGCCGGCCCCGTTGCCGCACTGGGCGGCGAGCGCCGGAGCGGCGGTTACGCCAAGCACCAGTGCCAAAGTCGCGGCGAGCGCCCGGATGGATATCAGTCGAGCCTTCATGGGGTTTTCCTTGTTCAGATGCATTGAAAGCGACAGCCTGGGCCGGCCGCGTCGAGGTTGCGGGGTTGGACGGACAGCGATCCGCCGCTAACGCAAGTGGAGCGCCAAACGGGATTCCGCCGCTATCGTCGCCAAGAAACGTGAAGCCATTGGGTTTCTTACCCTATTAGGCCATCCTTGCGTAGTGCAGGGATGCGACAATGTCCGTCGGCGTAACACTTTGGGTAAACGGATCGTTCCTGCGACACCCGTCCGGGTGATGCGCCCGCGTGCGATTGCGGCTTCGGGAGCAGCGATCGGGCACCGACCGGCGAACGGTCGGCATTGGTCTTGGCGGCGATGGATTGATCCGTCGCCCTTAACGATTTTTTGCCTGACAGTCGGGCATATTGGGCGCATGAGCGACGCCGGCACGCACCCTCCCTCCCCATCCCTCGACGCCCTGCCCGACAGCAAGGAGGCGGAACGCTGGCGTTTCGCCTTGGAAAGCGCCGGGTCTGGAGTCTGGGACGCCGATCTGGTCGCCGGGACTTGCTATTACTCGCCGAGTTGGAAGCAGATGCTGGGCTACGCCGACGACGAGCTCGACGGCGATCCCGATTTGTGGCTGGCTTTGGTGCATCCAGCCGACCGGCAATTGGCGATCGACAGCGGCGAACGCCACATCGCCGGCGACACCGCACGGATCGAGACCGAGTTCCGATTGCGGCACAAGGCCGGCCATTGGGTCTGGGTTCTCGACCGCGGGCAGGTGGTGGAACGCGACAAGCACGGCCGACCGACGCGAATGATCGGCGCCCAGACCGACATCACCGCGCAAAAGAACGTGGAACGCCAATTGGCGCTGCTCAACGAGCGCATTCAACTGGCGCTCGATGCCGGCCGGGTCGGACTGTGGCAGTTTGAGACGGAGAGCGGCCGCCTCCTCTGGGATCAGCGCATACGCGACATCTATGGCATCGGCCCCGGCCCTGCCGAAGTGCCGCGATCGACCTGGCACGATCGCCTTCACCCGGACGATGCTGCCGCGGCTGAGCGCGCCATCGCAATCACGGCCGAAACCGGCGAGCCGATGAAGACCTCCTACCGGATCGTCAAGCCAAACGGCGAGGTGCGGCATCTGCACGCGCTGGCCCGGTTGGTGCACTACGCGGACGCGCCGCCGCTGCTGGTCGGCAGCATCTGGGACATCACCGAGCAGGTGCAGAACGCGGCCGCGCTCGCGGCCGAGAAGGAATGCCTGCGCATCACGCTGCAGTCGATCGGCGACGCGGTCATCAGCACCGACGTCGGAAACCGCATCACCTTTGCCAATCCCGCCGCTGCGCGTTTGCTGCGCAGCGCCCAGTCGACGCTCGTGGGAGCCAATATCGACGACGTCTTTCCTCTGGTCGACGAAGAGACCGAGGCACCGCTCGCCTCCTCGACCCACCGGGCTGTCCTGTCGCGCCGCACCGTCGACCGTGAAGAGAATGCGATGTTCGTGCGAAGCGACGGCAGCGGGCGGGCGGTCCGCGATCTTGCCTCGCCGATCATCGATCCCGACGGTCAGGTGGTCGGCGCGGTTCTGGTAATCCAGGATATCACCAACGCCCGCACGCTGCAGCGCCAGCTCGCCTACGCGGCGCGGCACGATTCCCTGACCGGACTGTTGAACCGGGTGGCGTTCGAGGAGAACCTCCAGGCCGCCATTGGCCGTCGCGACTGCGCGCTCCTCTATCTCGACCTCGACCGTTTCAAGATGATCAACGATACGGTCGGCCATGCGGCGGGCGACGCATTGCTGAAGATGGTCGCGCGCACGCTGACGGGATTTTTGCCGCGCGAGACCGTCGTCGGACGTCTGGGCGGCGACGAATTCGCCGCCGTGGTTCCGGTCGCCGATATGGACGACGCGACGACGATCGCCTCGGGACTGCTCGCCGAAATCCGCACCCGGCGCCTACATTGGGCCGGCAAACACCACGAGATCGGAGCCAGCATCGGTATCGCGGCGATCGATGATCCGGGGCTGGATCTCGAAACCGCCACCGCGCGCGCCGATGCCGCCTGCTACGCCGCGAAATCCGCGGGGCGCAACCGCGTATCCGCCTATTCGGCAAGCGTCGGGGCCGCGCAACGCAACCTGGCTCAGATCCAGGTCGCATCGGGATTGGCCGACGCTCTCGCCGAGCGCCGCCTGGTAGTCTTCGGGCAGGAGGTTCGCGATCTCGAGGCGCCCTCCCAACCGGGTCGCCATATCGAGATCCTTTGTCGAATGATGGCCGCGGACGGCTCGATCATTCCGCCCGGGCAGTTCATTCCGGCCGCGGAGCGATTTGGCCTGATGGGCTCCGTCGACCGCTGGATCATCGAGCATACGCTCGAAACCCATGCCGCCAGCCTGAGGGCGAACGGCTTGTCGGTCGCCATCAATCTGTCGGCCAACACCCTGAGCGACCCCGAGCTTTGGCCGTTCGTCCAGACAATCATCGAACGCACCAAGGTCGAGCCGGCCTGTCTCGTCTTCGAGATCACAGAGACGGCAGCGGTCGACAATTTCGTCGCGGCCGAACGCTTCGTCCGCGACGCCCGCAGGGCCGGTTGCCGCATCAGTCTCGACGATTTCGGCGCGGGCTTGAGTTCCTTCGCCTATCTCAAACGCTTCCGGGTCGACAGCATCAAGATCGACGGCGCCTTTGTCCGGAACCTGGCGAAGAGCCGCTTCGATCGGGCGGTCGTCGCTTCGATCGGCACGATCGCCCACGAGTTGGGCGTCGATGTCATCGCCGAGCGGATCGAGGATGCGGAATCCGTCGCCATTCTGCGATCGCTCGGCATTGGCTATGGCCAGGGATTTTTCTTCCACCGGCCGCAGCCGCTCGACGAGCTCCTTCAGGCGCGACAAACCACATGCGTTCGCAAAGCGAGTTGACGGCCCATCTCGCAGCCGGGATGCGAGGGAGGTGGGCGAACTGGACGGTGGAAGGGATGGTCAACGCGGCGATCGAACCGTCGCACGACCGCATCCCTATGGTCATCATGCTCTAATGCGCGATCAGGACCGGCACGGTGGCCTTGGTCATGATGTGACGCGTCGCGCCGCCGAAGATCATCTGCCGGAGGCGGCTTTGGGTGTAGGCGCCCTTGATCAGGAGATCGCCGCCGAGCGCCTGCACATGCTCTAGCACGGCTGGGCCGGGCGAGGATTCGCTGCCGCGCGTGGTGGCCTCGGCCGGGATCCCCGACCGCGCCAGATTGCGCGCCAAGCTGTCGCCGCTCGGCCCGTCGACGTCCCATCCCTCGACGCTCAGGACGATCACCCGCTGCGCCTTTCGAAGGATCGGCATGGCCAGCGCGACGGTCCTGGCGGTTTCGGTGCTGCCGTTCCAGGCGATCACGACAGTCTTGCCGATCGTCGTCGCCCCCGACGGCGGCACCAGCAAGAGCGGGCGGCCGCTTTCGAAAAGCGCCGCCTCGATAGTCGCGACTCGGGTCGGCTCTCCGGCTACGTTCGGGCGGCCCAGCACAATCAGGTCGAACAGCCGCCCGTAACTGCCGATGTGCATGTCCGTCGCCAAATGCCGACCGGCCCAACCGAAAGAGGGCGCGTTCGAACCGTCACTGTAGGGCGGAACGCCGGCCTGGTTCATGAACTCATCGAATGCGCGTTGCGCCTGGTCCATGAGCTTCTGTTGCGAATCGAGGTCGAGCGTCGGGGCGGCGACGATGAATTCCGCCGAAACGACCTCCGGCAACTCGGGGCGCTGCGCGATGCCCTCGATGTAGCCACCGAACATATCGGCCACGAGACGCGCGGTCTCCAATACCGGCCACATCCGCCCATCCGAATTGACCGGAACGAGAAGGTTCCTCATGGCGCTTGCCATTCAACGCTAGAGCATCGGACCAAAAAGTGGGATCGGTTTTTGGATAACTCCGATGCTCAATCAAGATGTTAGCGCGTCCCTTGTGCGCCCGGATGGACGCACGGCGCGCTAGAGAGCGGGCGAGGTTTGGAATTCGCGGACCATCGATGCCGTCCGACCGGCACGGTTTACCAAAGCGAGATCCAGGAGTGGCTAGGGAGAGCCTTCTACGACTTTAGCGGCTCATCAGCCACTCCCGGAGACCTGTCAGTGAGAAGCCGCTACGCGGGGACCCGAACATCAGCCCCGGCGGTTTTCGCGGCATCGTACATAGGTGGTTCCATGGAGACCTCCCCGGCGTCTTATACGCAAGGAAAGACTACGCCCGCACCTCGCGGCGTCAAGGGAATTTTTCGTCGTTCTGCGCCAACCCGCCACGGCCGATCGTGAGGGCGCCGCGATCCCGCACTCCGGCGCCACATCGCACCATTGGCGAAGGGACGGCCCTCGACCGCGTCGCCGTGGCTGCCAAAATTGCAGCGCATCCCCCATTTGAGGGATGCGACAAAACCATGTCGGTCGTAAAAGAGAGAAGTTCTTCGAGGGGTCATCGACCCCGCGAAAAACTCATCGCTCGCCGTCAACTGCCCCAATAAGCGGCGAGCGATGATTTTGATTTGTGGGTCCGCTCCCGATGGCCGGCCGGGCTCGCCGCCCACCGGCAATGCTCGCGCTCCGATACACATTCAACGACGGCCGCAGCTTCTGGCGAGCGTTGGCGTTCCGGACCGGCTCGCCAGCGTCAGATCATGCGACCGTGAATTGTCCGGCCGCCCGGCGACGCGTAGGATCGCGGCACCGGATTGTCCGGCATGGGGGCTGGGTTCCCATCGCGTTGCGCCTGGCCCCTCCCGACAAGGGAGGTCCGTCGAGATGAAATTCCTCGTTCTTGCCACGGCGGCGGCGATCGGCTTTGCCGCCCCGGCCTTCGCATTCCAGTGTCCCGCCGACATCGCGACCATCGATCAGGCGCTGGCGACCAAGCCGGTGAGCGACGCCGACCGCGCCAAGGTCAACGCGCTCCGTCAAGAGGGCGCACGACTGCATGCGGCCGGCTCGCACGCGCAATCGGTGCAAAAGCTCGCGCAAGCGAAGCAGATCCTGGGCGTCCGCTAGAGCGCCGTGCGTCCATTCGGACGCACAAAGGACGCTCTACCGCTTTGATTGAGCATCGGAATGATCCAAGAACCGGATTCCACTTTTTGGTCCGATGCTCTCGAAACGAGCACGTCCGAATACGGGCGATCGCCCCCGCGGAAAGAGCGGCGCGATACCCGCCATGATCGGAACCTGCGATCGCCTTTTGAGGAAGTTCGCCCGCCGGGCGTATCCGCCGCGCGTCCGCCTTACAGCGGTATCATCCGCTTGTGCTCCAATCGCATGCCTTCCCGCAGCACTTCGATCGGTCCGGGAAACGCGATGACAAAGGCCAAATCGACATTCAGGAACCGCCGGCCGTCGGAGACGGTCTCATAGACCTGGATGTCGAGATCGTCGTCGTCCCCAAGGAAGTCCTTACGGACGAATTCCGCGATCGTGGCCTTGTCCGTGACGTGCTTGACGAGCACGAAGCGCTGCACGTTGTTGGCGGCATGTTTCAGGTCATTGTCGAGGTAGCCGACATAGCCGAAGCCAAACAGGCCGAACACCATCAGGAAGAACGGTACGCTCACCGCCGCGAACTCGATCGAGGTGGTCCCTTGCCGACCCTCGAGGAAACGCCTGACTGGTCCGGCGCGCGTCCCGCTCATTGAACCTTCACGTCGATCTGAGCGCCAAGGTCGACCGCTCCGGCGGTAAAGGTATCGATCCGGTATGAGCCGGCCAGGCGGAGCCACTTCTCCGGATCGGCGCAAGCCGTCTCGCCGCGCCCACCCACCTGCATGACGCCGCTTTCGAAACATGCTTCCGTCGGCTGCACCTCGAACTGCAACACGCCCGTTTCGGCGGCAGTGGTGGTTTTGGGCGAATCGCTCGAAGAAAACGTGGCCATTGACGCGGAATAGCCGTTCTGATTGAGAAATTCGGCCACGCCCTTGGCATCGTCGCCGAGCCGGATAGCGCCCTCGACGGCAATGCGAAGGGCGTCGTCGAGCGAGGCTTGCGCCTCGAAGCGAAGCGCGTAGTCGGCGGTTCCGATCGCCGCGATCGCGAACAACGGCGCCAGAATCGCAAATTCCAGAGCGGCGATCCCAGACTCGTTTCCGCGAAAGCGTTTCGGGCGAAATGCCATCGCTAGTCCGTGATCCATGCGGATCGGTTGACGACCAGGTCGGCCTGTCCTTCGCCGCCGCCGACGCAGGTGCTGTCGAAGAAGCTCGAGCCCTTGTAGGCGATTGACCCGCCGATGATCCGCGTGCAGCTGGCGGCGCTGGTGGCATTGCCGTTGATCTTCACCTCGGACGAAGGGAAATAGATGATCCCTGACAGCGCCACGTCCGCGGTGCCGTTGTGCGTAAAGCCGTCACTGTCACGGCCGAACAGCAGAATATCCTTGAGTGGCCCGGTCTTCGGGGCCGTCAGCTCGACCCGGGCATGACCGTTGATGGAGAGGCTGGCGTTCTTCTCGAAGACCAGCGTCACGCCGTCGCCAGTGACCTCGGTGCCCGAATTCAGCTTGAGATCGCTGGAAAACACGTAGGTGCCGGGCTTGAGGCGCACGGTTCCTGAAAAATCCGAGGCCGAGCAGCGGCCGGGGCGGATGGTCTTCACGATATTCTTCTTCGTGCCTGAAACGCTGATCGAACACGTTCCCGAGACCTGGGGCGTAGCCACGAAAGCCAGCGGGTCGGCGATCGGGGCAATGCCGGTCTGTTCTGCCTCGCACACCGTCTGGTTCGGGTTCACACCCTGGATGCCGCCGACGGTGACCAGGCATTCCATATCGAGCGAAGCGGAGCCGAAACGGTAGATCGAGTTCGTCGCGCGCGAATTCGACGCGGCGACGCAATTGCGCAGCCGCACCTGACCGTTGCCTCCGAAGGAGAGCGCCGGGCCGGTCTGATTGAGCGCGACGAGACAGGCGGACGAGCCGGCGGTGGCTTCCGCCACCGCGCTCTTGGCGATGTCGATGTCCGCATTTCCGAAAACCAGCGAGAAATAGCGCTGCTGCTTCTCCGAGATCTGCACATTCGTCTTGCCGGCGGAATCGAAATCGACATCAACCGTGACAGTATCGGCCGGAAACCCTGCCAGAATGGCTTGCGCGCGGGCACGTTGCCGCACTGTGTCGAGACCGACACCGTCTTTCCTGAGCAGGGCAGAGGAATATGCGACGGCGTCGGTCACCGTCGTGAGCTTCACCTGCCGGGCACGCCACATCGAGGCTTCCACGCCAATAGCCATCATGCCGACCGCCGCGGGCAGAACGAGCGCCCCGATGATGGCAATGGTGCCATCCCGGTTCCCGGCAAAGCGTCGGATCAGTCCGCGCAGCGGCTTCACGTCTATCTCCTGTTTAAATTCAATTCCTTAGCGTGCCAGCAAATTCCTTCCACTCCGTTGACAGAAAGAGTGGCATTTCACCGCAGGGCATGGAGTGAGCGTTAGATCGCCCGCCGCCGCAGCCGCCACCCCCTTGGCGCCAGCGGTCTGCCAGCCGCTACAGCGGAGGAAGCGACACGGCGCGCCGAAGCGCCACGCGACTTTGTCGCAGCCGCTGGCCGCTTCGGTCTGTACCTGGAGCCGGGAGTTTACTCGGGCAATGGTCTCGTCCGCTGACGGAGAACGGCCGATCAGCCGCCGAACAGGCGCCGGAACAAGGACCGGTCGCTCGACCGGCCGGGATTGACGCGGCCTTCCACCGTCACGCCCGGCGGCGGCGGTCCGTCATAAATGACGACACCCTGCCCGCCGACGTCGGCGGGCGGAAGCGGCGCGCCGGCCTGATTGTAATATTGATCCTCGCCGGCTGGCATCTCGGAATCGTAATAGCGGTCCTCACCATAACCACTGTCTGCGGTGAGCGGGGCTTCCGCCTCGCCGATCCGGTAGTCGCCGGGCAGCGGCACGGCCGGCAGGCCTTCATGGGCGGCGGTCATGAAATCGTGCCAGGCCTGCGCGGGCAACGACCCGCCGGTGACCTTCTGCATCTTGGCGCCGTTGTCGTTGCCGAGCCAGACGCCGGTCGTCAAATTAGCCGTGTAGCCGAGGAACCATGCGTCCTTGTAGTCCTGGGTCGTCCCGGTCTTGCCGGCGGCCTGCCATCCCTCGATCGCCGCCTTGCGGCCGGTGCCGCCGGTGACGACGCGGGTGAGCATCGCGTTCATCATCCCGACGATGTCAGCGGAGACGATGATCGGCGGAACCTCGGCGCCGCGCTCCCATAGCACTTTGCCGCTCTCCGTGGTGATGCGGTTGACGAGGTGCGGAGTCGCCCGATAGCCGCCATTGGCGAAGGGCGCGAAGGCGCCGGTGAGTTCCAGCAGCGAGACTTCCGAGGTTCCGAGCGCGATCGAGGCATTGTCGACCATCGGCGACTCGATACCCATGCGCTTGGCGGTCTCGATCACCGCCGGAGCGCCGACATTGTCCACCAGCCGCGCCGCGACCGTGTTCAGCGACTGGCGGAGCGCGTCGGCGACGGTGACCGGGCCACGATAGCGGTTGTCGTAGTTCTGGGGCGTCCAATTGCCGATCTGGACCGGCGCGTCGTCGATCACCGTCTCGGGACGCCAGCCGTTTTCAAGCGCCGTTTCATAGACGAAAGGCTTGAACGATGAGCCCGGCTGACGCTTGGCGTCGACGGCACGGTTGAACTGGCTCTGGGCGTAGTCGCGGCCACCGACCATGGCGCGGATCGCGCCGGTTCCGTCGACGGCGACGAGCGCGCCTTGCGAGACATTCTGCTTGGCGCCGTCGATGGTCTGACGGATGACCTTCTCGGCAGTCCTTTCGAGTCCGAGATCGATCGTCGTCTCGGCGATGACGTCCTCGGTCACATCACCAATGAGATCGCGAATGTCCCGCATGACGAGGTCGGCGGCATAGTGCTCCGCGCCGGTCCAGTAGCTCTTGGCGGTGGTCGGCTGCTGCGCCTTGGCGGCCGCGTATTCGGCCTCGCCGATGAAGCCCGCCGAGCGCATCGCCCCCAGCACCACCTCGGCGCGCGCCTTGGCGGCAGCCGGATCGCGCGCGGGCGACAGACGCGACGGCGCTTTCAACAGCCCGGCGAGAAGCGCCGCCTCACCCAGATCGACCTCGGAAGCCGTTTTGTTGAAATAGCGCCGCGCGGCCGCCTCGACGCCGGTCGCGCCCGAGCCGAAATAAACCCGGTTGAGATACATCTCCAGAATCTGGTTCTTGGTGAACTTGGTCTCCAGCCACAGCGCCAGGATCGCCTCCTGGATCTTGCGCTGAATGGTCTGTTCCGGATTCAGGAAGATGTTCTTGGCCAGCTGCTGGGTCAGGGTGGAGCCGCCCTGCACCGTTTCGCCCGCCGCCAAATTCTCGTTGAAGGCGCGGATGATGCCGACCGGATCGATGCCCCAATGCTCGTAGAAGCGCCGATCCTCGATGGCGATCACCGCCTGCGGAATGTACGGGCTGACTTCGTCGAGCGAGACCGCCTTGCCGCCGGTCAGGCCGCGATTGGCCATCAGTTCGCCGCCGACCGAAACGATTTTGACGTTCGGCGGGCGATCCGGGATCGCCCAGGCTTCCTGCGGCAGCTTGACGGCGAAATAACCGACCACCGCGGCGACGGCGAGGCCGCCGACGAGGCCGAGCATCAGGAACAGCCGGAAGATGTGGCCGAGGAAGCCGCGCCGGCGCCGTCCACCCCCCGACCCGCCGGAACCACCGCCTTTCGACCGCCGCGCGGTCGAAGCCGGCTTGGCCGTGCGGGTTTTGGCACGGGTGGTCTTGTCGCGAAGCTTGCGGCGCGCGTCGTTGCTCGCCATCGGCACGGTTCTGTCGTCGGCGCTGACGTGGAAATCGTCGTCGCCTTCCGGCCCGTCGAAGGTCGGTTCGATACGCTCGTGCCGTCGTGCCATTTAGCCCAAAGCCCTTTCGGCGAAGAGCATGCCGCCGCGGCGACGGCCCACCCTCAATCATCCCCTTACCAGCGGGAATGCAGTCTAATTGCGGCGATTTAACGGGGCGTTAAGCAATTGAAGTCGGGCTCGGACCCCGGCGTCGGCGTCCTGCGGCCTTGCAGCATCGGATCAAAAAGTGGAGTCCGGTTTTTGGATAATTCCGACGCTCAATCAAACTGTTAGAGCGTCCTTCGTGCGTCCGGCGCTTTAGAACAGGTCGAGCGAGAAACGGCGCGAGATGCCGAGACCGAAGGTGTACTGGTTCTCATCGCCGGCCTTGACGATCGGCGAATCCTTGGCGTCGCCGACCAACCGCTCATAGGAGGCGTCGGCATTGAGGAACCAGTCGGGGACCACCTCGTAGCGCGCCGAGGCCGCGACGCCGACGCTCTTGAAGCCGCCTTCGGGCGCATAGGTGGTGAACCGGCCGCCGGAGGCAAAGGCTTCCGACGTCGTGACCCCGAAATAGGCGTCCATGTAGTCGCTGGAGGCAAAGCTCGCGGTCGGACCGGCCTTGAGGATGATCCGCTCGGTCGGCCGCACGATCAGATTGGCGCCGATGTCGCCGACGAGGCCCTCGCCGCCACCGAAGGCGTAGCGCGCAGCGCCATAGATCTCGGCGTTCTCCCATTCATAGCTGGCCTTGAGGCCCAGCTCGTAGGTGGCGTCGACATCGTTCAGTCCGGCGAGTTCGGGGTAATCTGACGCTTCGCGCTCGCCGGTGTAACCGAAGGACGGACCGATGGAAAAACCGCGACCATCCTTGCCGCCGAAGGCGCCGATGCCGGGAATGCTCAGATATTCGACGCTGACGATCGGCACCGGGGTGATCTGATATTCGTCCGAGCCGTCGTATTCCGGCGAGACGAAACCGGAAATGCCGAGCTCGAAAACAAAATCCGCGTCGCCGTAATCATAGGCGGCCGGGGCGAGCGGCGCTGGGTTCGGATCGTAGGGACCGGCGACGTGATCGGCCGCCGTGACAGCGAGGCTCGAGCCGAGAAGAAGGGCGAGCGCCGCAACGCCGGTACGCACGATCATGTCCTGATACTCCAGCCATTCGCGCCTCATTTTGCCGTGGTGGCACCGGGCACGTTATGCCCCTCGTTCATACCCGAAATCCGGCGAGCGACAATGATCTTTGGCCGGTTTCGCACGCCCCCGCGCAGTTTCCGTCGGCGCCGTTGCTGAGTGACCACAGCGGCGGTTCGTCGCGACTCGCTTGATCGGCTCAGCCGCATCCACCACACTCGCGGCGTTCAAGGCGCGGAGACCGATGCGAAGCGAAATTTGCGAAAAGCTGGCGGTCTTCTGTACTGCCCTGTTCGGCTTAGCGACCGCCTCCGCCGGCCCCGCTGCCTTGGCGCTGGGAGGCGCCGCGGTTGTTTTGACCCTGCCCTCGATTCTGCAAAAGCTGCGGCAAGGCGGGCCGGAGCCCCAGGCGATGATGAAGCGGCTTGAACGCCGGATCGCAGCGAACTACCGCGATTGGGCGCGCAATGGCGGCGACATCACCGACGATCAGATTCCACCGATGGAGGCGGCGCTGGCCGCCGTTCTGCCACGGCTCGCCCTTGACCCTCGCCGGGTGATGGACGCCGGCCGGGACAATTCGGGCCTCGCGACAATCGTTCTGACGGAGGCCAGCATTGCGGCTCCGGGCGACCTTGGTTCGGAGATCGACCCGCAACAGAGGATCAACCGCCGCGCGCTCCACGGTCTCGTTGTCCAGACGCTTGCCGCCCTCGACGGCGACCAGGCCTTCGAAGCGACGATGCAGCCCTGGTTCCAGCGCGAAGTGTTCACGCGCTTCGATCGACTTGAAGCCACAATCGAAAGAGTCGCGCTGTCGGCATCTCAGCAAGCTGAACTGGAGGCAGCCAAGGCGCGGGCGGAAACCGAACTCGGGTCGACCCGATCGCTGATCGATGCCTTCCTCCAGACGATCCTCGATCGGAATGTTCCGCCGGATCAGTGGCCGGTAACTCTGATGCGATTGGCGGCGGACTGGAAAAACGCGGGCCAGCGTATCGACGCCCTGTCCGCGTCACAGAACCTCCTGCCCGAACTCGGCGAACTCCGCGAACAGGCTCTGGAGGCCTATCGACAGGAAGACGTTGACCGCGTCTGGTCCATCCTGTCCGAAATCGAAAGCAAGGAAGCCGAGGCCTACGAACGCCTCCTCGCGCACCGGAGCGAGATCGACGCGGAGTTGGATTTGCGCCGCGAAGGTCTGGTCGAGGCGAAACACGGAAAATTGGCGATTGCGCTGTCGACGTTTCGGACCGAGGAGGCGGCGCATCTGCTGGTCGAAATTCTCGATCTCGAAACCGCCGAAGCCGACCGCTTCACCGCCCTCCGCCGCCTGCAGGACGAATGGTACGTGCGCGGCCGCGACAAGGGCCTCAATCTCGATCTCGATATATCGATCGAACTGGCGCGGATCGCGGTCGAGCGGGCCACGAATAGCGATGAACGCGGCGCGGCATTGAGCAATATGGCGATTGCACTTGCCAGCCTCGGCGAGCGTGAGCGCGGCACACAGCGCCTCGAACAGGCCGCCGACGCCTTCAAAGCCGCCCTAGAGGGACGACCCCGCGATCGCATGCCTCTCGGTTGGGCTGGGACCCAGAACAATCTCGGCAACACACTGGCAATCCTCGGCCAGCGCGAGACGGGCACAGAGCGCCTCGAACAGGCCGTCAACGCCTTCCTCGCCGCCCTCGAAGAATATTCCCGCGACCGCGTCCCCCTCGACTGGGCCCGAACCCAGAACAATCTCGGCACCGCGCTCCGGAGTCTCGGCGAGCGGGAGAGCGGCACCGAACGCCTTGAACAGGCCGTCGATGCCTACAACGCCGCCCTTGAAGAACACACCCGCGATCGCGTGCCCCTCGACTGGGCCATGACCCAGAACAATCTCGGCGGTGCGCTAGCGAGCCTCGGCAAGCAGGAGAGCGGCACCGTGCGCCTCGAACAGGCCATCGACGCCTATCGCGCAGCGCTCGAAGAACGCACCCGCGACCGCGCGCCATTCCTGTGGGCACAAACGCAGGAGAATCTGGCCATCGCGTTTTTCTCGCTTTTCCAGAAACCCAACGAGCAAAGCCGATTGCACTCCGCGCTCGACGCCGTCGACGGCGCGCTGGAGGTTTACCGGGAAGCGCAAGCAGCCTTCTACATCGAGAAAGCCGAGCGCCTGCGGGCCTACATCATCGACGCAATGGACAGGGCCGACGACTGAGAGCTGGACGCCCCAACGAAAAGGGCGCGGCACCCCCTCGGCGCCGCGCCCTTCGTCTGTCCCCGCTCGTCACATGGAGCAATGCGCTCCGCGAGTGCGGTATCCCCGTGATCGATTAAAATAGAGCCATTTCGTTAACGGCTCGTTAACCCGCCGCCCCGCCGAGCGCCGCCAGCACCCTCGCCCAGGAGCGCTGGCCCTTGTGGAAAGAGGTCATCTCGTACTTCTCGTTCGGCGAATGGATGCGGTCGTCGCCGCAGCCGAAGCCGATCAACAGCGACTCCATGCCGAGCCTGTCCTTGAACTCGCCGACCACCGGGATCGAGCCGCCCATGCCGATCATCACCGCCTTGTTCGGCCATTCGTCCGACAAGGCGGCCCGCGCCTTTTCGAGCCATGGCGAATCGAACGGCAGCTGGATCGCCGGCGAGCCGCCATGCGGCGAAAATTCCGCCGTGCAATCGGCCGGCAGGCGCGACGTGACGAATTCGCGGAAGGCGGCGCGGAGCTTTTCCGGGTCCTGACGGAACACCAGCCGGAACGAGACTTTCGCGCTCGCCTCCGCCGCGATCACCGTCTTGAAGCCCTCGCCAGTGTAGCCGCCGGACATGCCGTTGAACTCGGCGGTCGGCCGGGCCCAGACCTGCTCCAGCACCGTACGGCCCTTTTCGCCGGCCGGCATCGACAAGCCGACCTGGCCGAGGAAGTCCGTCTCGGAAAAATCGAGGTCGTCCCAGATCGCGCGGACGTCGTCCGGCAGTTCGTCGACGCCGTCGTAGAAGCCGGGGATCGTCACGCGGCCATCGTCATCGTGGATGTCGGCCAGGATTTTCGCCAGCACGCGGATCGGGTTCTGCGCGGCGCCACCGAAATAACCCGAATGAAGGTCGCGGCTCGCCGCCTTGATCGTCACTTCCTCGCCGACAAGGCCGCGCAGGCCGGTCGAGATCGCCGGCGTCTGCCGGTCCCACATATTGGTGTCGCAGACCAGCGCAACGTCGGCCGAAAGTTCCGCCCGGTTGGCGTCGAGAAAAGGGTTGAGCGAGGGCGAGCCGGATTCCTCCTCCCCCTCCAGGAAGATCGTCACCTTGCAGGGCAGCCCGCCGGTCTCGGCCTTGTAGGCCCGGCAGGCCTCGATGAAGGTCATCAGCTGGCCCTTGTCGTCGGCCGAGCCGCGCGCCACAATCCGCTTGGTCCCGTCCGGCATCTCCCGGATCGTCGGCTCGAAAGGCGGGCTTTCCCACAATTCGAGCGGGTCGACCGGCTGGACGTCGTAATGACCGTAGAACAGGACGTGCGGAGCGCCGGAAGGCCCGTCGTGATGGGCGACGACCATCGGATGGCCGTTCGTGTCGCGCACCGAGGCGTCGAAGCCGATCGCGGCGAGATCGCCGGCCAGATACTCCGCGGCCCGCCGGCAATCGGCGGCATAGGCCGGATCGGTCGAGATCGACGGGATTTTCAGAAGGTCGGTGAGGCGCCCGAGCGCCCGGTCGAGATTGAGGTCGAGGCAGGCGAGCACACTGTCGAGATTGGCCATGAGGGGTCCCGTCGTTGGAGAAAGCGCCACGCGGGCGGCTGCCCCTTTCAGGTCACAGCCGGGCGTCGGACGCGGTCGTCTCGGCGCTATCGTTAAGGGAGCGGGACGGTCGGGATCAAGGCCTCAGCCGGAAGCGGCGTCGGGCCTCACTCCACCATCGCGCCGGGGCCGGGCGTCGCGCCGGGCGGGCATTTGCCGAGGATGATCATGCCGAGCACCTCGTCCTTGGTGACATCGCCGGTCTTGGCGCCGCCGACGATCTGGCCGTTCTTCATAACGATCACCCGGTCGGCGAGATCGAAGACGTCGTGGATGTCGTGGCTGATCAGGAAGATGCCGATGCCGTCCTTTTTCAATTCCTTGATCAGTTCGCCGACCTGCGCGGTCTCCTGCGGCCCGAGCGCGGCGGTCGGCTCGTCCATGATCAGGATCTTGGCGTTGAACAGGATCGCCCTTGCGATCGCGACGGACTGCCGCTGGCCGCCGGACAGCGCTTTCACCGGCTCCTTGAAGCGGCGGAAATTCGGATTGAGCCGGCCCATCACCTTGCGGGCCTCGGCCTCCATCGCGGCGTCGTCGAGCGTGCCCCAAGCCGTCAGGATCTCGCGGCCGAGGAAGAGGTTGGCGGCCGCGTCGACATTGTCGGCGAGCGCCAGCGTCTGGTAGATCGTCTCGATGCCGTAGGCCTTGGCGTCGCGCGGGTTGGAGATCGCGGCCTCCTCGCCGCGCACATGGATCGTGCCGGCATCGCGCTTGTAGGCGCCGGAGAGGATCTTGATCAGCGTCGACTTGCCGGCGCCGTTGTGGCCGAGCAACGCAACGACCTCGCCGGGATACAGGTCGACCGAGGCCCCTTCGACCGCGTGAATGCCGCCGAAGGCGATCGAGATGTCGCGCATGTCGATCAGCGCCGGCCCGCTGCGATCGACGGCGCCGGGGTGGCCGGGGCCGTGGTCGGTGATGGCCTCCATCGTCGTGCTCATGCGGCCCTCCTGCGGTAGGTGGTGTCGATCCAGACGGCGATGACGAGGACGATGCCGACGACGATCGACTGCAGCGGCGAATCGACGCCCAAGAGCACCATGCCCGATTGCAGCGACTGCATGACGAGAGCGCCGAGCATCGCGCCGATGATCGTGCCGGCGCCGCCGGCGAGCGAGGTGCCGCCGATCACCGCCGCGGCGATGACATAGAGCTCGTCGAGCGTGCCGAGGGCGTTGGTGGCCGCGTTGAGGCGGGCCGTGGAGATCGCCGCGCCGAGAGCGGCGAGGCCGCCCATCAGCATGAACACCTTCATCAGCACCCAGCGGGTGTTGATGCCGGCCAGTTCCGCGGCTTCCGGATTGCCGCCGATGGCGAAGACATAGCGGCCGAAGCGGGTGCGGCGGGCGACGAAAGTCATGACGATGCCGACCACGATGGCGAGCAGCACCGGCACGGCGACGCCGTAGCCGATCTGCAGTCCGCCCTCGGGCATTTCGATGCCGTTGGCGGTGGCGTAGCGCCGGGCGATCGCCGACGGCCATTTATAGGCATTGACGATGGCGGCGGCGCCGATAATGGCCACGAAGACGATGGCGCCGATGGTCGCCTCCGCCCAGATAGGCCTGAGTGGGAAGCCGAAGCTGAGGCGGCGGCGCCGCGCGAGGACGAGCGAGACGGCGACCACGACGCAGGCGACGAGAGCGAGCACCCAGGTCCAGGTCTCGCCGAGCGAACCGGTGGCGCCGCCGCCCATCAGCCGGAAGGTATCGTCGAGCGGCGCGACCGTCCGGCCGGAGGTCAGCCACCAGGCGCCGCCGCGCCAGACCAAAAGGCCGCCAAGCGTGACGATGAAGGCCGGCACGCCGAGATAGGCGATGACGTAGCCTTGCAGGCCACCGATCACGACGCCGACGAAAATGCCGCCGAGAAGCGTGATGATCCAGACGAAGGGGCTGTCGAAACCGAGGAGACCGGGCAGGATCTGCGCCTGCAGTGCCGCCATCGCCATGCCGGTGAAGCCGAGGATGGAGCCAACCGACAGGTCGATGTTGCGGGTGACGATGACCAGCACCATGCCGGTCGCCATCACCGCGATCGATGAGGTCTGGACCGTGAGATTCCACAAGTTGCGGGGGGTCAGGAAAATGCCGCCGGACAGGACGTGGAAGACCAGCCAGATGACCAGCAGCGCGCCGACCATGCCGAGCATGCGCGTGTCCACCTCGGTGGCGCGGATGAAGCCCTTGAGGCCACCGCCGCCCGGCGTTGCCGCCGCTCCGGCTGTCGTCCCCGATGTCGCTTGGCTCATGGCCGCCTCCCTCGAGCGGCGCCCTGTCGTTGGTCCCTGATGGACACATCGAGGGCTCGGCTCTGCCGAACTGTGCAACGAATTGCGATGGATAGAAAGCTTGGCGCGGCTTTGCCTTGCGCCTTGAACGATCCTTCGAATGGATCGGAGTGGCCGCCGCCCTCACGGGCCGCGGCCACAGGTCGTTTTAGCCGCAGGCCGGAGTCGAGCCGGCTTCGACACCCTGGCAGACGACGTCCTTCGACACCCAGCCGGCATCGATGATCGTCTGGAGGTTGTCCTTGGTGATCGCGACCGGCTTCAGGAAGATCGACTGCATCTCGACCCCCTTCGGTCCGCCGCTGAACGCCTCGACGTCCGCGACTTCGTTCATCGCCGTCCCGTTCGCGAGGTCGAGCGCGATTTCCGCCGCCCGCTTGCCGAGTTCGCGGGAGTCCTTCCAGACCGAGACGGTCTGGGTGCCGCGGGCAATGCGGTTCAAGGCGGCGTGGTCGGCGTCCTGGCCGGAGACCGGAACGGAGCCGGCCAACCCTTGGGCCTCGAGCGCCGCGACGGCGCCGCCGGCGGTGCCGTCGTTGGAGGCGACGACTGCGTCGACCTCGTTGTTGTTGGCGGTCAGGATCTGTTCCATATTCTGCTGGGCGTTGGCCGGCAGCCAGGCGTCGGTATAGGCCTCGCCGACATTCTTGATCATGCCCGAGTCGATGGCGTCCTTGAGGACTTCCATCTGGCCGGAGAACAGGAAGTCCGCGTTGGGATCGGACGACGAGCCCTTGATGAAGGCGTAATTGCCTTCCGGCTGCGCTTTCAGCACTTCCTGGGCCTGGATGCGGCCGACTTCCTTGTTGTCGAAGGTGATGTAGAAAGCGTCCTGATTTTCGATCAGGCGGTCATAGCCGACCACCGGAATGCCGTTGTTGACGGCGCTTTCGACAGCCGGCGCGATGGCGTCGGAATCCTGCGCCAGGATGATCAGCGCGTCGGCGCCCTGGGAAATCAGCGACTCGACGTCGGTGAGCTGCTTGGAAGCCGACGACTGGGCGTCGGCCGAGATGTAAGTGGCGCCGGCAGCTTCCAGCGCTGCCTTGATGGCCGCCTCGTCGGTCTTCCAGCGCTCTTCTTGGAAGTTGGACCAGGACACGCCGACGGTCTTGCCTTCCTGCGCGGAAACCGCGCCCGCGGCAGCCATCGAGAACACCGCGCCGGCTAGCGCGAGCTTCAGAATTTTCATGAAATCCTCCCGGCGCATCGGCGCCCCACGATCAGACCGACCGGACCGTTCTCCCGACCGGTCGAGACTTTTTCCAAGCCTCGTAAAAAATCGTGACAGCAATTCTCATCCGTGTCAACGTGCCATTCGAGGGACCGCACGATCCGACCAAAAGAGCGGAGGCGCGGCTGGGAGGACAGGCAGGAACATGCTCGCGAAAACCGATGCGGACGACGTGCGGGCGCACAATCGCCGCGCCGTCATCGACCATCTTCGACGGACCCCGGTCTCGACGCGCAAGGCGATGAGCGCGGCCACGGGCCTGTCGGTCTCGGCCGCCTCCGCCATTGCGACGACGTTGCTGCGGGCCGGGCTGATCGTCGAAATCGCCGAGGACGAACGCGCCGCGCGGCGCGGCCGGCCGGGCCGAAGTCTGGCACTCGATGGCTCGGCCGCCAGTGTCGCGGTGGCGAAAATCGCCGTCGGCGAGGTGGCCGTTCGCGTTTGCGACTATCGCGGCGAGCTGCTCGGGGAAGCCCGGCGGGAGTGCGATCTCGCCGCTTTCGGTCAGGATGAGATCGTGCGGCTTCTGGCCACGCTGCTCGGCGAAGCAATGCTCGGATTGGCGGGCAATAGGATGCCGCGAAACCTCGTCGTCGCGGTCCAGGGAAAAACCGACAGCAACGCCCGGCGCATTCTCTGGTCGCCCGCCCTGAAAGCCCGCGACCTCGACATCGCCGGCCCGCTCACCGCCCTGACCGGGGTGCCCGTCGGCGTCTTCAACGATTGTTCGCTGATGCCCGAGGCGTTCCGCTGGAAGCCGGATTTCGCACGGCGCGATTTCGCCACGCTTTTCATCGGCGTCGGTGTCGGCATGGGGCTGCGGCTTGGCGGCACCACTTTTCAGGGCCAGCGCTCCTCGGCGGTCGAGTTCGGCCATATCAACCACATTCCCGGCGGCGCCCTCTGTCGCTGCGGCAATCGCGGCTGCATCGAGGCCTATGCCGGCGACTATGCGATCTGGCGGCGAGCGAACGGGCGGCCGGACGAAATCTCGGCGGGCCGGGTCAGCGATGCCGACATGCATCGTCTGGCGGCACTCGCCCGATCGGGCGAGCCCGCCGCGACTCGGGCCTTTGCCGAGGCGGGCACCGCGATCGGTTACGGTCTCGGGCGCATGTTCACGCTGGTCGATCCCTTGCCGGTCGTCTTCACCGGCTCCGGTGCCCACGCCATGGACTTGCTGGAGCCGGCGATCCGCGCCGGCATCCGCGACAGCGCCATCGACGGGGTCGGCGCCGACATCCCCTTCTCGCTGGCGGACGACGTCGACGAACTGATCTTCGGGGCCGCCACCGCCAAGGGGTTGGCGGCGTGCGACGATGAATTCGCCCGTGCCGGCAACGCCGAAACGAGGGAGGCCGCCTGATGCGATCGACGCTTCTCGCGCTGGGTCTGTCGATCGCCTTGGCCCTCCCCGCCTTCGCTGGCGAGCCAGCCTGGCGCGAAACCGCGATCAAGCAGCGGATCGACCCGGCGAGCCTGGCCGGCCCCCTCTCCGCAAAGGCCCTGCGCGACCTTGTGCAAAAAGGCCGCGACCTGTTCGAGGCGCGCTTCACCATCCTCGACGGCGCCGGCCGCCCGAACGCCACCCAGGCGATCGTCCCGACCACCTCCCGTCGTCCCGCCGAGCAAGCCTTTCAACGGCTCGCCGGCCCCGACGCCAATGCCTGCGCCTCCTGCCACAACGAGCCGGTGACCGGCGGGGCCGGCGGTTTCGTCACCAATGTCTTCGTCTCCGAAGGCTTCGAAAGCGCCGATTTCGACACGCTCGATCCGCAATTTTCTAACGAACGCGGCACCAATCATCTGTTTGGCGCCGGCCTTGTCGAGCTGCTCGCCCGCGAGATGACGGCCGACCTCGTGGCAGCGCGGGCGGAGGCACTGCAACAGGCGCGCGCCTCAGGCGAGCCGGTGCGCATGGACCTCGCCTCGAAGGGCGTTGCCTTCGGCCGGATCACGGCGCTTCCCGATGGCTCGGTCGATCTCGCGGAACTCGACGGCGTCGACGCCGACCTCGTCGTGCGACCCTTCACCCAGAAGGGGGTGATGACGTCGCTGCGCCAGTTCACCGTCAATGCGCTCAACCATCATCATGGCATGCAGCCGGACGAGCGCTGGGGCGCCCGCTGGACCGGGTCGGCGGATTTCGACGGCGACGGCGTCGCCGACGAGATCGGCACAGGCGAGGTTTCGGCGCTGGTCGCCTTTCAGGCGAGCCTGCCGCCGCCGCGCGAGACGGCACCGAACGATCCGGCGTGGCGCAAGGCCGCCGCGATCGGACGTCAGCGTTTCGCCGATCTCGGCTGCGAGACCTGCCATCGCCCGACCCTGCCGCTGGAAAGCCTTGCCTTCGCCGACCCCGGCCCGGTGGATATGGCCGGCACGTTGCGCCAGGGCGATGTGGCAAGCCCGGCGGTCTACGATCTCGCGTTGCTCGATTGGGCGAAAACCCTGCCGCGCAACGACAAGGGCGAGATTCAGGTGCCGCTGTTCGGCGATCTCAAACGCCACCGCATCGCCGACACGAGAACCGCGGCGCTCGGCAACGAGACGCTCGCCCAGCGCTTCGTCGAACGCGACGTGTTCATGACCGCCGAGCTTTGGGGGATCGCCGATACGGGCCCTTACGGCCATCGCGGCGACATGACGACGCTGGACAACGTGATCCGCGCCCATGGCGGCGAGGCGGCGGACAGCGCCAAGGCCTATCGCGACTTGCCCGAGGCGGAGCGCTCGGCGCTGATCGCCTGGCTGAAGACCTTGAGGATCGAACCGTGAGCCGCCGCCTCCGGCCCTCGGTAAATGGCCTTGCGAGCGTCCTCGTCGGGTGCCTCCTCGCCTTCCCCGGCCGCGCAGAAGAAGGCACCGCACTCCCCTTTGCGGGCGATACGCCGGTGTTTCAGGAAGAGGCGAAGGCCGCCGGCATCGACCATGTCTATGGCGGGCCGTGGGAGTTCTTCGTCGGCGGTGGCGGCGCGGCCTTCGACTGCAATGGCGACCGCTTCCCGGACGTCTTCCTCGCCGGCGGCAAGGGCGAAGGCGCGTTCTACGTCAACCGATCCGAGGCCGGCGGTCCGCTTTTGTTCGAAAAACGCGCCCAGGATATCGACCCGAAGGACCTTGCCAACGTCACCGGCGCCTATCCGCTCGACATCGACCAGGATGGCCGCGAGGATCTCGTGCTCTTGCGGGTCGGCGGCAATATCCTCTTGAAGGGCGGCCCCGACTGTCGTTTCGACAAGGCGAATTTCGACTGGAAATTCGACGGCGGCCGCGCCTGGACGACGGCGTTCTCCGCGATCGTCGAGCCGGGCGCGCGGTTTCCGACGCTCGCCTTCGGCAATTATGTCGACCGCTCAGCGCCCGGCTCGCCCTGGGGCACCTGCGCCGACAACGTCCTGCTGCGTTCCAAGCAGGGCGAGGCACCGGACTATTCCGAGCCGACGGTTCTGACGCCGGGCTATTGCGCCCTGTCGATGCTGTTCACCGACTGGAACCGCTCGGGCGAGCCGGCGCTCAGGATCACCAACGACCGGCAATATTATCGCGGCGGCGAGGAGCAACTGTGGCGCGTCGAGCCCGGCCGGGCGCCGCGCCACTATCGCAAGGCCGATGGCTGGCAACATTTGACTATCTGGGGCATGGGCATCGCCGAGGGCGACATCGACGGCGACGGCACCCCGGAATACGCCCTGACCTCGATGGGCGACACCAAGCTGCAATTCCTCGACCGCGAATTCGAGGACGCCCCGACCTATCGCGACGAAGCGTATGAGCGCGGCGCGACCGCGCACCGGCCCTACGAGGACGACGCGGGCAAGCCGTCGACCGGCTGGCACGCGGGCTTTGCCGATTTCAACAACGACACCGCGCTCGATCTCTTCATTGCCAAGGGAAATGTCGAGGCGATGCCCGATTTCGCCACCTATGACCCGGACAATCTCCTGATGGGCGGCTTTAACAGCCGCTTCACCGAGCGCGGCGGCGAGGCGGGCCTCGCCCTGCCGACCAAGGGGCGCGGAGCGCTGATCAGCGATTTCAACCTCGACGGCGCGCTGGACCTCCTGGTCGTCAATCGCGGTGACCCGGCGAGCCTGTTCCGCAATCTCGGGGCGAAGACCGATTTCGGCCAACGGCCGCTGGGCAATTTTCTTCAGATCGCGCTTGGCCAGGAGGACGCCAACCGGACAGCGCTTGGCGCGAAGCTCGCGGTCCGCGTCGGCACGAAGACGATCAACCGCACGATTCAGGTTGGCGGCGGCCATGCCGCAGGTACGTCCGGCTTCGTCCATGTCGGCCTCGGCACCGCCGAGCGCGCCGAAGTGCGGGTGCAATGGCCGGATGGCGAATGGAGCCATCCTTACCGGGTCTTCGCCAACAATTTCGTGTTGATCGACCGGGGCGCTGCGGACGCCCGCTATTGGTATCCCGACGCCGACCGCCCGGTCACGCGTCCGGCAAGGGCCGCCGACATCCGCTGAGGAAAACCCTCATTTGCCGAGCGACGGGGCGGTGGCCAGCGACACCGACTTGATCTGGGCAAACAGCTGGTCGCCGACGGCAAGGCCCAGCCGCGCCGCCGAGCGCCGCGTCACCTTGGCGACGAAACTCAACTCCGGCGCTCCGTCGAGGGCGAGCACGAAAGCCAGGCTGGCGGCCGCGGCGGTCGGCTCGACCGCGACGATCCGCACCGCAAGCGTGTTGAGGATGGTCGAAAGGGTCGGGACCTCGCGCGACAGGCTGACGTCGCTGGCCTCGATGCGCAGGCGCCGCAGCCCGCCGATGTCGTCCGGCCCGCAGCCGTCGACGAACACCCGCTGGCCGCCGAGATCGAGTTCGGCCAGCGCGTCCGCCGCGTCAAACGCCACCACCCGCGCCGGCAGCACCGAGGCCGCGTGCGGATCGCGCACGAAGCCGAGACCGGCGTCGGTCAGCGCCATGTTGAGCGGGCCGCTGGCGCGGACCCGGCCGGCTTCGAGCACGACGATCCGGTCGGCGAGACGCTCGACCTCGGAGATATCGTGGCTGATATAGAGGATCGGGATTCGCAGCCGATCGTGCAGCGCCTCGAAATACGGCAGGATCTCATCCTTCGCCATGCGGTCGAGGGCTGCCAGCGGCTCGTCCATCAACAACAGGCGTGGCCGCGACAGGATCGCGCGCCCGAGGGCGACGCGCTGGCGTTCGCCGCCTGACAGCGTCGTCGGTGAGCGGGCGAGCAGCGGACGCAGGCCGAGCAGGCCGACGATCTCGGCGAACCGCCCTTCATCGAGGCCGCCAACGCTGCGTCGCGCGCCATAGACGAGGTTTTTGAAGACCGTCAGATGGGCGAACAGGCTTGCTTCCTGGAAGACGTAGCCGATCTCGCGCCGGTGCGGCGGGCGAAAGGTTCGGGCATCCTGCCAGGTCTCGGAGCCGACCACGACGCGGCCCGTAAGCCGGGTGAGGCCGGCGATGGCCCGGAGCACCGTGGTCTTGCCCGAGCCGGAGGGTCCGAACAGGGCGGTGACGCCGGAGGCGGGCAGATCGAAGGCGACGTCGAGCGCGAACTGCCCCAGCCGGCCCGCAAGCGCGATGTCGATGCGGGGTGTCTCCGCTTTGGAGCCATCATGGGTCGTCACGGCTGCGGTTGCCCCATCCGCCGGCCGATCAGCGTCATGGTCAGGATGACGAGGAAGGAAAACACCAGCATGCCGCCGGCGAGGATATGCGCCTCGGTCCAGCGCAGGGTCTCGACGTAATCATAGATCGCCACCGACAGCACCTTGGTCTCGCCGGGAATGCTGCCGCCGATCATCAGGACGACACCGAACTCGCCGACGGTGTGGGCGAAGCCGAGCACCGCGCCGGTGAGGAAGCCCGGCCGCGCCAGCGGCAGCGCCACCGTCAGGAACCGGTCGAGCGGCGCGGCGCGCAGCGTCGCCGCGACCTCCAGCGGGCGCTCCCCGATCGCCTCGAAGGCGTTGCGGATCGGCTGCACGACGAAGGGCATGGAATAGACCACCGAGCCGATCACCAGCCCCTCGAAGCTGAAGGCGAGCGTTCTCACGCCGAGAAGCCCGCCGAGACCGTCCGGCCCGAGCGCGATAAGAAGATAGAAGCCGAGGACGGTCGGCGGCAGCACCAGCGGCAGCGCGACGAGCGTGCCGACGATCTCTTTCCACCGCGCCCGGGATCGCGCCAGCCACCAGGCGAGCGGCGTGCCGATCAGCAACAGGATCAGCGTTGTCGCGGTCGCGAGCTCGAGGGTCAGAACGACAGCACTGAGGATTTCACCACCTTCGAACACCGCGTCAATCGCCCGTGTCGTAGCCGAACTGGCGAATGATCGCAGCCGCTTCCGGCCCCTTCAGGAAATCCAGAAACGCTTTCGCGGTTTCGCTCTTACGACCGGTTTCGAGCAGCACCGCGTCCTGCCGGATCGGCGGGTAAAGATCGGCTGGAACCTCCCAGAGAGAGCCGTTTTCGTTGCCGGCGACCTGCGCCAGGGCGACGAAGCCGAGTTCGGCATTGCCTGTCTGAACAAACTGGAAGGTTTGGGCGATATTGGTGCCCTGGACGAACTTCGGCTCCAGCGCGTCGTAGACGCCGAGTGCCCGCATCGCCGCAACGGCGGCAGCCCCATAGGGAGCGGTCAGGGGATTGGCGATGGCGATCCTGTCGAAATCCCCGGCTTTCAGCGTCTCCTCGCCGGTGACCCGGTCCGGATCGGCGCTGTAGAGCACAATTTTGCCGATGGCGTAGGTGAAGACCGTACCCGGAACGCCCAGCTTCTCCGCCACCGCCTTTTTCGGTCGCGCGTCGTCGGCGGCCAGAAACACCGCGAACGGCGCGTTCTGGGAAATCTGCGTATAGAGCGTACCGGTCGAGCCGAAGCTGAGTTCCGCCGTGTCGCCGGTCTTCGCCGCAAAGGCGGTGGCGATCGCCTTGGCCGCCTCGGTGAAGTTCGCCGTCACCGCGACGCGCACCGTCGCGGCATGCGCAAAAGACGGCACGCACAGCACGACGAAAAGACCAGCGACGGCAAAAAGGCAGTTCCAGCGACGCAAGCGACATCCTTTGCTTGGGCATGAGGTCAGCCGGACCATAAACGCCCGAACCGCGGCCCGCCAGAGCGCCCGCGCCCTCAGCGAGTGGCGAGCGCCTGGTCGATCTCGGCCGCCGTCGGCATCGCCGATTGAGCCCCGACCCGGCGACAGGCGAGCGACCCCGCGACGACCGCACGTTCAGCCGCGGCTTCGGTCGACAGCCCCTCGCCGAGACCCGCGGCGAACACGCCGACGAAGGTATCGCCGGCACCGGTCGTATCGATCGGCTCCACCGCCAGTGCCGGAATCGGGTGAATGGCTTCGCCCTCGGCGACCAGCGCGCCCTTGGCTCCCAGCGTGGCGATGACAACGAGGTCGAAGCGGGCGGCGAGAGCGGTCGCCAGCGCGCCGGGCTCGTCCCCGCCGATTCCGGACAGTCCGGCGGCGGCGGCAAGTTCGCTCTCGTTGACGATGAGATAGTCGGCCGGCGCCAGCAGCCGCGCCAAATCGTCGGCATCGAGTTGGGCGGGCACGGGAGCCAGATTGACCACCACGCGCCCGCCTTTGGCTCGGGCTCGCTCCGCCGCCACAAAACTCGCGGCGAGCGGCGTTTCCATTTGCAGCACCAGCACGCTGGACGGGTCGAGCAGACCGTCCGGCAGCGCCGACGCGTCGAGACGGGCATTGGCGCCGCTCGCCACCGTGATGGCATTTTCGCCGCCGCTGTCGATGCTGATGAAGGCGCAGCCGGTCCGAGCTGGCGCCGTCTGCAGGCCGGTAACGTCGATGCCCTCATTGGCCAGATTGCCGGTGACCGCCCTGCCCAGTTCGTCGTCCCCGACTGCGCCGACCATCGCGACGCGGTTGGCCGCGCCGAGAACGCGCGCGGCGGCGACCGCCTGGTTGGCACCCTTGCCGCCGAACAACTGTTCGTAGTCGGGGGCAAGCACCGTCTCGCCCGGACGCGCGATCGCCGCGACCCGGCAGACCAGATCGACGTTCAGCGAGCCGAAGACGAGGACGGACGCGGCTTTTAAATCCCGGTCAGCTTGATCGGCCATGGCCTGTTCCTTCGCTCGCATCGTTCGAGGAAACGCCGAGAGAGGCAAACGCGTCACCCATCAACCGGTAGCCTGAGCCGCATGGGAAAACCCGCCGCGTCATGCCGGGCTCAGTTCCCGCCCCCGGGATGCCGGTGGATCGGATCGACCCAATAGACCTCCTCCGGCCGCTCGACCGGATCGACGTCGGTGATGTTGACGACCACCGCCTCGTTGTCGGAGCGCACGAGCACGCATTCGAGCGGATTTTCGGGATCGGCGTTGATCTCCTGATGCGGCACGTAGGGTGGCACGAAGATGAAGTCGCCAGCGGCCGCTTCCGCCACGAATTCCAGCCGTTCGCCCCAGCGCATGCGGGCCTTGCCGCGCAAGACGAAGATGACGCTTTCCAGCGCACCGTGATGATGGACGCCGGTCTTGGCGTCGGGCTCGATGGTGACCGTGCCAGCCCAGATTTTCTGTGCTCCGACGCGGGCGTGATTGATGGCAGCTTGGCGAAACATGCCGGGCGTCTGCGCCGTATTGGAATCGAGTTGATCGCCCTTGATGACGCGGACCCCGTCATTCTTCCAGCGGGGCTCGTCGGAGAGATGTGGAGTATCGGTCATACGGCTCGCCATCGAAAGTGAGAAAAGGCCATCTGCCGACGCTAGCGCGAAGCGGGCCGGCGCAAAAGCCTCTGGCCAAGGAGAAACCGTTGGTCCGGATTTGAATCGAAAAGTACCGGCCGAGACCAGACGCGGTCCCCCGCCGGTGCTTGAATGAGCGCCTCGGCTCAGGCGGCGAGCTTGCCGCGGATCGGATAGTCGTTTTCGAGGATGAAGCCGAGCCCCTTCTTCAAGCCGTCCAGCGTCGGGCGGGCAAAGGGAATGCTCTGGAAATGCAGCGCATAGATCGTGCCATCGGGGTAGATCATCGCGATGCCGGGCTCGGCGAAACGCGCCGGCTCGGAATCCTTCTCCTTGGCGGAAATGAACAGCCCCCATTCGCGGGCGCTTTCCTCGGTCAGACCGTAGCCGATCGGCAGATCGGCGATCTTCCACTCCTGCTTCTGCCGTTCGGCCCGCTCCTTCGAATCCATCGACACGGCATGAACCGAGACGCCGATCGCCGCGAACGCGGCGCGCTTTTCGTTCAGTTCTTCCATCTGCGTCTTGCAGATCGGGCAATGAACACCGCGATAGAAGAACACCAGCGACATCTTTGCGGGTTTATCGGCGGCCAGATCGAAGGCGGGACCGCCAAGAACCTCCACAGCCAGCTTCGGAGCCTTGTCGCCTGGAATGGGGGTGGTGTGTCGCATGATATCGTCCTTCGGTTTCAGATGAATCTTGGGATTGTCGTCCCCAGGAATGCCGCCGAAGCGCTGGGGTTGCGTGTCACTTTTTCGTGCGGTCCGGTTTAAGCCCCGCGGCGCCCCGCTCCCGCGCTGTTCGATTTCGGCATCGTAGGCGACCGTCCACCCCGTGAAGGGTGCGGCGAATTAATTTTCCCCACCTCGACGTTACAAATCTCGCCCCCGCCGCGAAGAACCATCGAGCGTGCAGGTTTCTTGCCGCGCCGAACACGTCGGTGCGGCAAACCGGGCTGGCACCGCTCGCACGATCTTTCGGGGATCGGCCTCGGAGTCGGAAGAAGGTGGAGGAACTCATGAAATTTCGTTCGAAGCTGGTTGGAAGCCTCGTCGTCGCCTCGGCGCTGACCATGGCTGTGGCCCAGGCGCAGACCCCGCCGTTTGGCCAGGAAGAAGACACCGCCTATGCCCAGAAGGTCTGGGCGGCGATGGAACAGCTGAATCTCGCCGGCGACGGCGCCATTCACGCCTTTCCCTATGCCGGCACCGACCCGCACGGCATGATGCTCGAGACCTTCTATCTCAACGCCGAGATCGACGGTCAGGCCGGCTCGCTGGTGGTTAAGAACAATTACGGCCCCGAAGGCGTGACCGCCGACCAGGTCCTGGCCGACCCGGGCGGGCATCTCGGTGCGGTCACGGTCATGTTCAAGCGCGAGGCCGGTTACGACGCGGAGAACAAGGATTGGTTCTACGCCAAATATCTGCCGGACGGTTCGCTGGACAAGAACCCGAAGGGGATGGAACTGGCCGGCCGGGTCGCCAAGGGCAACGCCGAGGCTGGCTGCATCGCCTGCCATTCGGGCGCACCGGGCGAGGACTTTCTGTTCACCACCGACCGCACCGACTGGTAGCAAGCTAATCCCGAAGCGCGATCACCGTCAGCGGTTCGCGCTTCGGCTTGCCCCGTCAGCCCTTCGCGGACGCTGGTTCGGTCAGCCCGAACTCGGCGAGGACCCGCTCGGTGTCCTCCCCGAGGGCCGGCACCTTGCCGAATTCCGGAAGCGTGTCGTCGATGAGGAAGCCCGGCGCCAGCATGGTGACCGGGCCTGTCGGCGTATCGACCGTCACCGTCCGGTTCTGGGCGTGGTTCTTCAAATCTTCCATGTCGGACAACCGGCCATAGGCGATCTGCGCCGCCTCGAGGCGCGCGGCCATGGCGTCGCGATCATGGCGAGCGAAGATGCACTGGATGATCGCCTCCAGCGCCGGCCGGTTGGCGACGCGCTGGTTGTTCGAGGCAAACCGTTCATCGGTGGCCAATTCAGGTTGCTCCAAGGCCTTGGCGCAGAGATTGACCCATTCGCGCTCGTTCTGGATCGACAACAGGATGGCGCGGCCGTCGGAGCATTCGTACACCCCGTAAGGGGCGATGGTCGGGTGGCGGAGGCCGTTGCGGGGCGGCGTCAGGCCGCCATAGACATATTGCAGATAGGGGACATTCATCCAGTCGGAGAGGGCGTGGAACAGCGACAGCGAGATGTGCCGCCCGGCGCCGGTCCGCTCGCGGGCGTAGAGCGCCTGCATGATGCTGGATAGCGCGGTCATCCCGGCGGCGATGTCGCAGACCGAAACGCCGACCCGCGCCGGCCCGTGTTCGTTGCCGGTGACGGAGGAAAGGCCCGTCTCCGCCTGCACCAGAAGGTCATAGGCCTTCAGATGTGCGAGCGGGCCGTCGTCGCCATAGCCGGAAATCGAGCAGGTGATCAGCCGCGGATAACGCGCCCGCAGTTCACCCACGTCGAAGCCGAGCCGCGAAATCACGCCGGGGGCGAGATTCTGGATGAAGATATCGGCCTTACCGATCAGCCCGGCGAGGCGTTCGCGATCTGTCGCATCCTTGAGGTCGAGCCGGACCGATTCCTTGCCGCGATTGAGCCAGACGAAATAGGCGCTCTCGCCGTGGACGAAGCTGTCATAGCCGCGAGCGAAATCGCCCTCCGGGCGCTCGATCTTCAACACCCGCGCACCGGCGTCGGCGAGTCGCCCCGAGACATAGGGCGCGGCGACGGCCTGCTCGACGGAAACGACGAGAACGCCGGCGAGATCATTGTTCATTCAGGGGCTCCGCTTCGCTGCGTGATGGCCGGGTGATCACTTTCAGCCGATTGTCGCGCCGCGTTTTACTGAACCGCGGTGATATCGGCCAGAGCCGATAGCACTGGCCGACCCCAACTGGCGAGCCGAGGGGCACGGCGCTGGATCAATTCGGCTTCGGCGCTTGACCCGCGCGACAATGCCAATAAACCGACAAGCTTACGATTGTCGCGCCGGAACGAAGCGAGCGGGCCGCGCGACGATGCCTGGGAGGGCGCGAACATGAGCGACGAAACGAGAATCCTCGCGACATTCGTCGCCAAGCTGGCCTTCGACGCGATTCCGCCGGAGGTCGCCCTGCGCGCGCGCCATCTGGCGCTCGATCTGACGGGCAGCATCGTGCGGGCCCATGCCGAATCGGAATCCACCCCGAGCCTCTATGCGACGCTGGACGAACTCGGGCTCGGCGGGCCGGGCGCTGCCACCGTGGTCGGCACCGGACGCCGGCTGGCGCCACCGGTCGCGGCTCTGGTCAACGGCATGCTCGGCCATTCCCTCGATTTCGACGACACCCACGCCGATTCCTCGCTGCATCCCTCCGCGCCGGTGGTTCCGGCGGCGCTCGCGGTCGGCGAGATGGTCGGAGCGAGCGGCGCCGAGATCGTCACGGCGATCGTCGCCGGTTACGAGGTCTGCTGCCGGCTCGGCAACGCGCTCGATCCGACCAGCCATTACGCGCGCGGCTTTCATCCCACCGCCACCGCCGGCACCTTCGGCGCGGCGGCGGCTGCCGCGCGGCTCTTCGGCCTCGACGCGGACGGTGTCGCCAGCGCCTTCGGCGTTTCGGGCAGCCAGGCAGCCGGCTCGCTGCAATTCCTCGTCAACGGCGCTTGGAACAAGCGCTGGCAGGTCGGCGCGGCGGCGATGAACGGCGTCTTCGCGGCGACATTGGCCAAGAACGGCTTGAAGGCGGCATCCGCCCCGATCGAGGGCCGGCACGGTCTCTTGGTCGGCTACACCGACGCCGCCGATCCGGCCAAGGCAGTGGCGGGCCTCGGTTCGGTCTGGGAAACCATGAAGATCGGCATGAAGCCCTACCCCTCCTGCCGCTACACCCATGCCGCGCTCGACGGGTTGCTCGCGTTGCGGCGAGAGGAGGGGCTCACCGCTGCAGACGTCCGCTCCGTGACGGTCGGGCTGCACCGCAACGGCATCACGCTGACCGGCGATCCCCTGCCGGAAAAGCGCCGGGTGCGCACCATCGTCGACGGCCAGTTCTCCATGCCCTTCGTTGCCAGCGTGGCGCTCGACCAGGGCTCGTTCGGCTGGGACGATTATCGGCGGATCGGCGATCCGGCGCTCGACGCGCTGTCGGACCGGATCGACGTCGTGCGCGACGAGAGCCTGGAAGGGCTGGCGCATCCCTTCGGCGCAACGCTGAGCGTCGAAACCGCCAGCGGATTGCTCGAGCGACACATTCCCGACCCGTCCGGCGAGCCGGCGACCTTTCCGGACGCCAAGGCCATCCGCGCCAAGTTCATGGCGCTCGCCGAACCGGTTCTCGGCGACGACGCGTGGCGTCTGGCCGACCGATTCGAAGGGCTCGACCGGCTTCCGTCGCTCGGCGCAATGCCGCGTTCCAGCGAGGCGGCGGCGTGAGCGCTTCCCCCATCACCGAGGACGATTTCATCCGTTCGGTCGCGGATGCGCTGCAATATATCGCGGTCTATCACCCGCCGGATTTCATCGCCCATCTCGCCGAGGCGTATCAGCGCGAGGAAAGCGCCTCGGCGAAGAACGCCATGGCGCAGATCCTGGTCAATTCCCGCATGGCCGCGCTCGGCGGGCGGCCGATGTGCCAGGACACCGGCACGGTCAACGTCTTCGTCAAATTCGGCATGGAGGCGCGCCTGGCTACTACGCGCCCGCTCACCGAACTCGTCAACGAGGCGGTGGCGATCGCCTATACCGACGCGGCGAACCCATTGCGCCCGTCGATCCTCGACGATCCGATCTTCGAGCGGAAGAACACCGGCACCAACGCGCCCGCCGTCACCCACGTCGAACTCGTGGCCGGCAACGAGATCGCGGTGACCGTGGCGGCCAAGGGCGGCGGCTCGGAAAACAAGGCGCGTTTCGCCGCGCTCAACCCGGGCGACTCGGTCGTCGACTGGGTGCTGAAGACGGTCGAGGGGCTCGGCGCCGGCTGGTGTCCGCCGGGCATTCTGGGCATCGGCGTCGGCGGCACCGCCGAAAAGGCGATGCTGCTGGCCAAGCAATCGCTGATGGCGCCGATCGACATGACGGCGCTGATTGCCCGCGGCCCGGCCTCGAAGCTGGAGGAACTGCGGATCGAGCTCTACGAGAAGGTCAACGCGCTCGGCATCGGCCCGCAGGGGCTCGGTGGCCTGACCACGGTGCTCGACGTCAAGATCGCGACCTATCCCGTTCATGCCGCGTCGAAGCCGGTCGGGCTGGTCCCGCAATGCGCCGCCGACCGGCATCTGAGCTTCACGCTCGACGGCACCGGCCCGGCGGAATTCACGCCGCCGGCGATCGATCTGTGGCCCGACATCGCCCTCGGCCAGGGGGACGCGTCCGTGCGCCGCGTCGACCTCGACACGCTGACGCGCCAGGACGTCGCCGGCTGGCGGGCCGGCGAGACGCTGCTCCTGTCCGGCCGGCTTTTGACCGGGCGCGACGCCGCCCACAAGCGGATGATCGCGATGCTCGATCGCGGCGAAAAACTCCCCGTCGATCTCAATGGCCGTGCGATCTACTATGTCGGACCGGTGGACGCGGTGCGCGACGAGGTCGTGGGACCGGCCGGCCCGACGACCTCGACCCGCATGGACCCGTATACGGACCAATTGCTGGAGGCGACCGGCCTCCTGGTGATGATCGGCAAGGCCGAGCGCGGTGCGGCCGCAATCGACAGCATAAGGCGGCACGGCGCCGCCTATCTCATCGCCGTCGGCGGCGCGGCCTATCTCGTCTCCAAGGCAATCCGCTCCTCGCGCATCCTCGCCTTCGAGGATCTTGGCATGGAAGCGATCCGTGAATTCGTGGTCGAGGACATGCCGGTGACCGTCGCGGTCGATGCCGGCGGCACCTCGATCCACACCACCGGGCCGGCGCGATGGAAGCGGCCGGAGATCCGCGTTTCCGGCCGAACGGTTTAACTGCGGGCGTCGGCCAATCCCTGCCCACTCTCGCCGGGCAGACCCCCGGCCCGCCGCGATCGTATTGAGGGAGAAACGATGACTGACCCTATCGATATCGACCATCTGAAAAGCTGGATCGGCCGCACCGAGGAAGCGAGCGACCATATCGACACACGGTTGGTCCGCTCGTTCCTGGCCACGCTCGACCGTGAACCGGGAGACGTGTCCGAGGGCGACCCGGCCCCCCTCTGCCTGCATTGGTGCCTCGCGCCGCCGGTTGTGCCCAACTCCGCCACCGGGCCGGACGGACACCCGGCGCGCGGCGGTTTCCTGCCACCGGTGCCGCTGCCTCGACGCATGTGGGCGGGCGGCGAACTGCGTTTTCTGACCCCGCTCGTCGTCGGCGACCGGGTCACGCGCCGCTCGCGCATCGAGGCCGTCGAACTCAAGCTGGGTCGCTCAGGCCCCTTATGCTTCGTGACAGTCCGGCACGACATTCTCGCCTCCGCCGTCGTCGCTCTCGAGGAGCGCCAGGACATCGTCTACCGCGCGGCCGAGACCGGTGGCGCCACGCCGGCGGCCCGCCCCGAAGCGGCCGAGTCGCCGAAGGCGGACGTCAGTCACGCCTTCGAGCCGAGCCCACTGGCCCTGTTTCGCTATTCGGCCCTGACCTTCAACGGTCATCGCATCCATTACGACCGGCGCTATTGCATCGAGGAGGAGAACTATCCCGGCCTTGTCGTACATGGACCGCTGCAGGCGACGCTGCTGGCGCATCTGGCCGCCGAGACGCTCGGCCGAACGCCGGCGGTGTTTTCCTATCGCGGCGTCAAGCCGCTGTTCGACGGCAAGACGATGGGTCTCAATGCACGGCGCGATGGGGATGGCTGCGAACTCTGGTCGAGCGGTGCCGACGGCATCAGGCGCATGCAGGCCACGGCCTCGATATAACCGGCTACGCCTCGGTCGTCCGGATCGACGGCGCCTCAGTCCGCCATAGTCTCCTGCTCGATCTCCAGTGCCGGCTTCGCCCGCCGCTTGCGGAACGCGAAATAGACCGCCGCGAGCAGGAAGAACGCCGTCACCGTATAGAGCCCGATCGAAATCCCGCTGCCGACGAGGATCGACGGATCGCCGCCCGAGATCGACAGCGCCCGCCGCAGCATGCTTTCCATTTCGCCGCCGAGCAGAAGCCCGAGCACGACCGGAACCACCGAGATATCGAGCTTGCGCAGGATGAAGCCGAGCACGCCGAAGCCGACCATGACTTGCAGGTCGAAGGTGGAGTGGCTGATCGAATAGATGCCGACGAAGGAGATCATCACCACGAACGGCATCAACGCCCACATCGGGATCGCCAGCATCCGGGTGAACAGGCCGACCAGCGGCAGATTGAGGATCAGCAGGAACACGTTCGCCATGAACAGTGCCGCGATCAGGCCCCAGACAATGTCCGGCTGGTTCTGGAACAGGAGCGGTCCCGGCGTGATGTTCAGCGAGATCAGCAGCGCCAGGAGCACCGCCGTCGTGCCGGAGCCCGGTACGCCGAGCGCCAGCATCGGCACCAGCGCTCCGCCGGCCGCCGCGTTGTTGCCGGCCTCCGGCGCCGCGACCCCGCGCGGATCGCCCTTGCCGAACGTATCGTTGCTGTTCGAATAGCGCTTTTCCAGCGTGTAGGCGATGAACGAGCCGAGCGAAGCACCCGCCCCCGGCAGGATGCCGGCGACGAAGCCGAGGCCGGAGCCGCGCAACATCGCCCCCAGTGATTGGCGGATGTCGGCCCAGCGGGCAAAGGCGCGTTTGACCGGAATCGCGCCGGAATGACCTCCGATCCCGTGTTCCAAAAGGATCAACGCCTCGGAAATGGCGAACAGGCCGACGATAGCGATAATGGCATGGAAGCCGTCATAAAGGTGGAAGCTGCCGAAGGTATAGCGCGGCACGGCGCTTTGCGGGTCGATCCCGACCGTTCCCAGCATCAGTCCGATCCCGGCCGCCAGTAGCGTTTTGGCCGGGTTGGCGCCGGTGATGCCGCCGATCGTGGCGAAAGCCATGACATAGAGCGCGAAATATTCGGCCGGGCCGAAGCGGATGGCGAACTGCACCAAAAGCGGCGCGAACAGCACCAGGCCGATGGTCGAGGCCACCGCGCCGACGAAGGAAGCGATGCCGGAGATCGCCAGAGCCTCCGGCGCCTTGCCGTTCTTGGCCATCGGGTAGCCGTCGAGGCAGGTCATCATCGCCGGTTCGTCGCCGGGAATGTTCAGCATGATGGAGGAGATGCGGCCGCCATACATGCAGCCGTAATAGACGCAGGCCAGAAGAATGAGCGCCGAGCCCGGCGGCAATTGCAGCGAGAACGCCAGCGGGATGAGGATCGCCACGCCGTTGACCGGGCCGAGGCCCGGCAGCGCGCCGATGATCGTGCCGATGAAGCAGCCGAACAGGGCGAGGCCGATATTCGTCGGCGTCAGGGCGACCGCAAAGCCGTCGGCGAGAAATCCAAGAATTTCCACGTGATCTCCTTGGCACCGGTCAAGCGGTGACTAGCCGAAAAGCGGTCCCATCGGCAGCGGCAGGCCGAAAACGCCGTCGAACAGAAAGAACAGACCGAAACCGATCACCAATCCGGTGAGTACCGATTGCAACCAGCTTCCGCCGAGAATCCGCGCCAGAAATACCGCGGCGACGCTTGTCGACAGCGGAAAGCCCGCCGGTTCGAGAACGAACGGATAGGCGATGAGGACCGCCAGCATCGCGAACTGGCCCCAGACATGCGGCCAGCGGAACCAGACCGGGTCGGGGTCCGGCTTGATGATCAGGAACGCCGCGAACAGACCAAGCGGCACGGCGACCATGCGGGGAAACAGGCTGGGACCGGCGGGATCGCCATAGGCGACGACATAGCCGCCGGCGGCGATCCAGTACCAGATCGCGAGGGCGAGCAGTATCGCCCCCGCGATGCGGTCACTGAGACGAAGGCTCATGGCCGTCTACTGGATGACACCGATGGCCTTCGAGATTTCCGCGGCCTTGTCCTTCGACTCGCGCACGAAGGCATCGAATTCCTTGCCGCCGCGCCAGATCGGGGTCAGGCCCGACTCGGTCGCCGCCGTCTGCCAACCGTCCGAATCGTAAAGCGTCTTCATCTTCTCGACCCAGAAATCATAGGCTTCGTCGGGAACCCCGCCGCCCATGTAGAAACCGCGCCAGTTGTAGCCGACGGCCTCGATGCCCTGCTCCTTGGCGGTGGCGATATCAGGATAGGCGGGCAGCCTGTCGTCGGACATGACCGCCAAAGCCTTGGCGTCGCCCGACTGGATGAAGCCGCCGATCTCGCCGATGTCTGTGAGGACGACGTCGATATGGCCGCCGAGCAACTGGGTGACGGCGTCACCGCCACCGGAGAATTCGACCCAGCGGATGTCCTTCAACTGGTCAGTCGGAACGCCGGCTTCCTGCGCCAGGATCAGGAACCGCAGATGGTCCCAGCCGCCGATCGAGGACGATCCACCGACCACGACACCGGCCGGGTCTTCCTTGACGGCGGCGAGGACGGCTTCGAGCGAGTCGTATTCGGAGTCCTTGTTGACCAGCACCGTGCCGACATCGGCGCCGAGCATGCCCAGCCAGCGCATCTGGTCGATGCCGGCCGGATATTTGTCCTGGGCGATCTGGGTGATGCCGACGGTCGATGTCGCAACGATCAGATTCGGGTCGTCATTGCGCTTCGATGCGACATTGGCGAAGGCCACAGCGCCGACGGCGCCCGGCATGTTGGTCACCTGGACGGCGCCCGGAACGAGGCCTTCTTCCTGCAGCAGGCGGCCGACGGTCCGGCAGGTGAAGTCCCAGCCCCCGCCGGGATTGGCCGGTGCGATGCACTCGACATTCGACGGCTCGAACGCCGCCGCCGGTAAGGCGATCGACGCCACGGCCGCGACCATCAGCAAACGTTTCAAAAACATACTCATCCTCCCTCTGGCGACGGTTCTTGCGTCCCCCGCCCTGTTGTCGGCCGCAAGAGATCGCGCCGTCACCGACATTTACCCTTGCGTGCCTTTGTTAGTGGATGACACCGAAGTATTCGGCCGGTCAAGGCCGGACGCGATGTCATCTGTGCTGCGCCGCGAAAAGAGGGCATGCTGCAATGCAGCGCAATATTTCAAAATTTACTTTCGACTGACCCTTCGCGTATGGGAACCGTAATGCCAACGAAACAAAACAGGAGCGGGATGATGGCCGAAGCAGGCAATGTGTTGCCCATGCCGGTGCGCGCTGGGAGCCGGATCGAGATTTGCGAGGTCGGCCCCCGCGACGGCTTCCAGATCGAAAAGCCCTTCATCCCGACGGAACGCAAGATCGAGATCGTCAACGGCCTGATCGATGCCGGCTTGCGCAAGGTGCAGGTGACCTCTTTCGTCTCGCCGCGCGCGGTGCCGCAGCTGGCCGATGCCGCCGAAGTCCTGGCCGGCATCGACAAGAAGCCAGGGGTGATCTTGACGGCGCTGGTGCCGAACGCCCGCGGCGCCGAACGAGCGGCGGAGACGCAGCTCGACGTCATGGGGCTGTTCTGCTCGGCCTCCGAAGCGCACAGCCGCAAGAACGTCAACGCCTCGATCGACGAGACGCTCGCGCGGTTTCCGCCGGTGGTCGAAATCGCCACGGCGGCGGGCAAGCGGGTCCAGGGCGGCGTCGCCACCGCCTTCGGCTGCCCCTTCGAGGGCGACGTGCCGCCGGAATCCGTCGTGCGGATCGCGCGCTTCTACCGCGATCTCGGCATCGTCGATCTCAATCTCGGCGACACCACCGGCATGGCGACGCCGACGACGGTCAAGGCATTGCTGGCGGCGCTGCGGGAGGGCGTGCCGGAGATGAAAATCACGCTGCATTTCCACAACACGCGCGGCGTCGGCCTCGCCAATGTCATGGTCGGCCTTTCCGAAGGCGTCAACCGTTACGATTCCTCCATCGGCGGGCTCGGCGGCTGTCCCTTCGCGGCGGGGGCGACGGGCAACATCTGCACCGAGGATCTGGTCTATCTGCTCCAGGAAAGCGGTTATGAGACCGGCGTCGATCTCAAACGCCTGATCGCGGTCGCCAAGCGGACCGAGACGATCCTTGGCCGGGAATTGCCGGGCCAGGTGATGAAGGCCGGGCCGCGTTTGACCCGGCACGGCGTCGACGACGTCTCTACGGCGGCGGGCTGAGAAGCATGGAGCAACCGCTTGCCGGTATTCGCGTCGTCGATCTGACGCGCATTCTCTCCGGACCGTTCTGTTCAATGATCCTCGGCGATCTCGGCGCCGATGTCGTCAAGATCGAAACGCCGGGTTCGGGCGATCATGTGCGTGGCCAGGGCGCGATCATCGATGGTCTGTCCTGGTATTTCGCCAGCTTCAACCGCAACAAGCGCTCGATCACGCTGGATTTGAAGCGCGAGGAGGGCAAGGCCGTCCTGCGCAGGCTTCTGACCGAGGCCGACGTGCTGGTCGAGAATTTCCGGCCCGGCGTGCTCGCCGCGATGGGGCTCGACCGCTCCGGGCTCGACGCCATCAATCCGCGGCTCGTCGTAGGCTCGGTCAACGGCTACGGCACGACCGGCCCCTATAGCGAGCGACCGGCCTTCGATTTCATCACCCAGGCGATGTCGGGCTTCATGGCGGTGAACGGAACCCTGGAAGGCGGGCCGATCCGCGCCGCACCGCCGCTGACCGATCTCATCGCCGGCCTCTACACCGCGCTTGGTATCGTTGCGGCTTTGCGCGTGCGCGACCGGGACGGCGCCGGCCAGGCGGTCGAATCCTCGATGATGAACGGCATGATCTCGATGATGGCCTATCTGTCCGCCGCCCAACTCGCCACCGGTCAGACGCCGCCACCGACCGGCAACGACCACCCGATCGCCTCGCCCTATGGGCTGTTCCAGGCGTCCGACGGTCCGGTGGCGGTGGCCGCGTCGACCGCGCCGATCCTGCGGCGGTTCATGGAGACGACCGGGCTTTCGGCGATGCTGGAGGATTGGCGCTTCGACACCAATGCCAAGCGGGTCGAGCGCCGCGCCGAGGTCAACGCGATGATCGACGACGCCATGCGTCACGAGAGCCAAGCGATCTGGATCGAGCGGTTGAACGCCGCCGGCGTGCCCTGCGGTCGGGTGCAGACACTAGCGGAGGTGTTCGAGGACCCGCAGGTGCGGGAGCAGGAGATGGTCCTCGCCATCGATCATCCGGGTCATGGCACGGTCAAGATGACCGGCTTTCCGATCAAATTCTCGGACACGCCCTGCGTCATCCGCCATCCGGCGCCGGATCTCGGCGCGGATACCGACACGGTTCTCGCCGAGGCGGGCTATTCGTCCGCCGAGATCGCGGCACTGCGGGACGACGACGTGATCTGAAGGCCGCGCGAATGAAAACGGCCGCGCACCCTTTCGGACGCGCGGCCGATTCACGTGAAACAATGGCTACCCTTAGAGCAGGCCGGCTTCCTTGTAATAGCGCTCGGCGCCCGGATGCAGAGCGACCGGCAGGTTCTTCGCCGCCTTCGCCGGGTCGATCGACTTCGCTGCATTGTGGGCGGCGACCAGCTCCGGCAGGTTCTCGATCAGCTGCTTGGTCATCTGGTAGACCAGTTCCTCGTCGACGTCGCTCGAGGTAACCAGGATGTTGGTGATCGCCAGCGTCGGCACGGCTGCGTCCTGGCCATCATAGGTGCCCGCCGGAATTTCGGCTGCCTGGAACGGCGCGCCGAGTTTTTCGGCGATCTCGGCCGGAACCGCGACGACCGTGATCGGCAGCGACGAGGCGAGGTCGCGGATCGAGGCAACGCCGAGGCCGGCCGACTGGAGCGTCGCGTCGAGCTGGCGGTTCTTGATCAGCTCGACCGACTCGGCGAAAGGCAGATATTCGGTCTTGCCGAGATCCTCATAGCTCATGCCCGCAGCCGAGAAGATCGCGCGGGCGTTGAGCTCGGTGCCGGACGCCGGTGCGCCAACCGACAGCGCCTTGCCCTTCAGGCCTGCCAGATCGGTGATGCCGGAATCCTTGGAGGCGACGATCTGGACGTAGTTGGGGTAGATCGCGGCAATCGCGCGCAGCTTTTCCACCGGCTGCTGGAAGCCGGCATCGGCGTTGCCTTCGGCGGCGGCCTTGACGGAGTCGCCGAGCGCGAAGGCGATTTCCCCACGACCCTGTGCAATCAGATTGATGTTTTCGACCGAGGCCTTGGTCGACTGGACCTGGGTCTTTACCCCCTCGATCTTGTCGCCATAGACCTTGGCCAGCGCAACGCCGAGCGGATAGTAGACGCCGGACGTGCCGCCGGTCAGTACGTTGATGAACTGCTGGGCCGAGGCGGCGGCCGGCGCCATGGCCAGGCCCGCGACGAGCGCCGAGGCGGCGAGACGGTTGAATAACTTCATGAAGTGTCCTCCCAAAAAGGGCCGAGGCGGCCCCGTCGCCGATTTGTATCAGCCGACGAGGAAACCTCAAGGGCGGCGGAGAGGACAGGCCCACTCCCCCTTTGGGAACGGGGTGCGTCCTTGTGCGCCCTCCGTCGAATTGACTTCGCGCTTTTCATGTCGGATGTCCTCCCGCAGCGCACTATTGGAGAAACCGCATGTCCGACATGATCGACGTCCACGACCTCAAGGTTGCGGCCATCCTGAAGAATTTCATCGACACGGAAGCTTTGCCGGACACCGGGATCGCGCCGGATGTCTTCTGGAAGGGGACGTCGGACATCCTCAACGGCCTGGCGCCGCGCAATCGGGAGTTGCTGCGGATCCGCGAGGACATGCAAGCCAAGATCGACGACTGGCACCGCGAACGCCGCGGCAAGACGATCGACATGAAGGAATACAAGGCGTTCCTGAGCGATCTCGGCTATCTCGTGCCGGAAGGTCCGGACTTTGCCATCGAGACCGACAACGTCGATCCGGAAATCGCGCTGATCCCCGGTCCGCAGCTCGTCGTGCCGCTGATGAACGCGCGCTACACGCTGAACGCGGCCAATGCCCGCTGGGCCTCGCTCTATGACGCGCTCTACGGCACCGACGCGATGGGCGATCTGCCCGAAAGCAAGGGCTACGACCGGGCGCGAGGCGCGCGCGTCGTCACCTGGGCCAAGAGCTTCCTCGACGGCCTGGCGCCGCTCGACCGGATCTCGCATATCGACGTGAAGGCCTATTCGGTCGAGGACGGCACGCTGGTCGCCACCTTCAACGGCGGCAAGCAGGCGCGGCTAAAGAACCCGGCCGCCTTCGCCGGCTATCGCGGCGACGCCGCGACCCCGACGGCGCTGCTGTTCAAGCACAACGGCCTGCATCTGGAAGTGACCATCGACGCGACCAACCGCATCGGCAAGAACGACCCGGCGAACGTCGCCGACATGGTGATGGAATCGGCGATCACCACGATCTGTGACTGCGAGGATTCGATCGCCGCCGTCGACGCCGAGGACAAGACCGCCGTCTATCGCAACTGGCTCGGCCTGATGAAGGGCGACCTTGAGGACAGCTTCGAGAAGGGCGGCGAGACGGTGACGCGGCGACTCAACCCGGATCGCGACTATGTCGGCGCCGACGGCGCGGCCCTCAGCCTGCCGGGGCGATCGCTGCTCCTGATCCGCAATGTCGGCCACCTGATGACCAACCCGGCCATCCAGCTCAAGGACGGCAGCGAGGTGCCGGAGGGCATCATGGACGCGGTGATCACCGCGATGATCGCCATGCACGACCTCAAGAAGACCGCCGGCATCCGCAATTCGCGTGCCGGCTCGATCTACATCGTCAAGCCGAAGATGCACGGGCCGGACGAGGTCGCCTTCTCCGACGAGATCTTCGCCCGGGTCGAGGATCTGCTCGGCATGGCCCGCTACACGCTGAAGATGGGCATCATGGACGAGGAGCGCCGCACCACGGTCAACCTCAAGGAGTGCATCCGCGCGGCCAAGCATCGGGTGTTCTTCATCAACACCGGCTTCCTCGACCGCACCGGCGACGAGATTCACACCTCGATGGAAGCCGGGCCGATGGTCCGCAAGACCGTGATGAAGGACCGCACCTGGATCAAGGCCTATGAGGACTGGAACGTCGATGTGGGTCTTGCCTGCGGCCTGACCGGCAAGGCGCAGATCGGCAAGGGCATGTGGGCGATGCCGGCAAGGATGCACGACATGCTGGCCCAGAAGATCGCCCATCCGCAGGCCGGCGCAAACACCGCCTGGGTGCCGAGCCCGACTGCCGCGACCCTGCACGCGACGCACTACCACAAGGTCGACGTCCTCGCCTGGCAGGAGGCGATCGCCAGGAAGGGCAGCCGGGCGGTCCTCTCCGACATCCTCACCATCCCACTCTCCAACCGCGCCAATTGGCCCGAGGAGCAGATCCGGGGCGAACTGGAGAACAATGCGCAGGGCATCCTCGGCTACGTCGTGCGCTGGATCGACCAGGGCGTCGGCTGCTCGACCGTGCCTGACATCAACGATGTCGGCCTGATGGAGGACCGCGCCACCTGCCGCATCTCCTCCCAACACATCGCCAACTGGCTGCATCACGGCGTCGTCTCCAAGGAGGAGGTGATGGAAGCGATGAAGAAGATGGCCAGAAAGGTCGACGAGCAGAACGCCGACGATCCGGCCTACCAGCCGATGGCGGAAAATTTCGACGGCTCGATCGCCTTCAAGGCGGCCTGCGACCTGGTCTTCGAGGGGCGGGAACAGCCCTCCGGCTATACCGAACCAGTCTTGCATCGCCGCCGGCTGGAGAAGAAGGCGCAAGCGGCGGGATAGCCCTGCCGCTACCGGCCGCACATAGCCCTGGAGTCAGGGCCGAGAAAGAAAAGAGACCCGTCTGGTGACGGGCCTCTCCACTGCCGGCGGATTTCCGGTTGAACGGGGACGGAATCCAGACGATCGCGCCGGTTCGAGGGGGCGTGCCCCCTCGCTTTTGCCTGGACGCGTCGCTTAGTTGGACTGCGTCGGCAGGCTCTGCTGCACGGCCTGGTTCAGAGCGTCGTTGGTGCTCTGGGCATCGCAGGACTTGTCGCCCTTGTCGTTGCTGCTGGCGATCGCATTGACCTCCAGTTCGCAAACCGCGGCGGCGACGCTGATCGGCACCTGAACGGAACCGACATCGATAACGTCCTGCGCCTGCACGGTCAGATCGTTGAGGGCCGAGAGATCGTTGGCGATGTTCTGCGCGATGTCGTTGTTGCTGATATCGACGACGACGAGGCCTTTGCCGCCGCCGGCATCGATCTTGTTGTTGCCGGCGTTCGTTGAATTGGCCTGGGCAAAGGCCGAGCCGCCCATGGCGAGCGCGACGACGGTGGCGAGTGCTGTGGTCTTGAACATTGTAAGCTCCATTCCTCGAGTTGAGCTGTCCCTGTCGGCACCTCTAACCAACTGATTGCAGGAGCGTTCCCGGCATTGAGCCAAAAAATCACACCGCCGTGATATGACCCCCTTACGGTCACCGAGGCGGCGTATTTTTGCCGCCCATGCGGCCTTTTACGGCATCCTTGAAGGGCCTGTAGTCGAGCGTCGAAGTAGGGTCTGGGGCCACAGGGGCGGCGCCGCCGCGTCCAGCCTGTCCTGCCGCGCCCTGGATGAAGTTTCACCCGGCGCCCATGAAAAAGCCGCCGGAGGGACGCCCTCCGGCGGCTGTTCGCTTCATGGGAGCGGCGCGGAGATTGGCCGCGCCGCGGCCGGCAAAACCCTATCGGCGGCTGCGCGGCTTCGCCGCTGCGCTGGCGCCGGCCGCGCGCCGGGCACGGCGATTCGGGCCTGCCGCCTTGGCGGGGTTGGATTTGGCGAGCGCCGGTTCGCTTTTTTGCGGTGCAGATACGCGCTGGGCGGCCGTCTTGGCCGCAGCTGGCTTCGGAGCCTGGGTATCGCCGCCTTTGTTCGGCGTCTCCTGCTGAAGCTTGGGGGCGGAGTTGGCAGCGGCTTTCACCGGCTGGGTCTTCGCCGGGCTGGCCGCAGGCGTCTCGGCGCCGGGCTTGGGCGCCGACGCTTCAGCGAAGAGGTTCGGCTCTGAATCATTCGCCGCCCGTTTCGCTTTCGAGCCCGACGCTTTGGATGTCTGATCCTTCGGCTTTTTGGCTGTCTTGGCGGCAGGCGTTGTCTTTCCCGCATCTCTTACCGATGACGCAGCCTTGGTGTTGGCCGCGGCAGCGTTTGCGTTGTCGGCAGACCGTCCAGCCTTGGTCTTCGCCGCCTTGCCGGCCTTGGCTGTCTTGTCGGCCTTCGCCTTTGTCTCAGGAGCCGGCGTCGCCGCCGTCTGCACATCGTCGGCGGCGGCCAGCTTGGCGACCTCGGCCTCGCCGATGATGGTCTTGCTGAGTTTTTCAGCCTTTGCCTCCCGCTCGGCGACGGCGCCCTCGCGCCGCGGCGCCACATCCTTGTGCGGCTGGGTCGCGTTGGCGTGGGTGGTCCCGTGCGTCAGCGCGAAATCGACGATGCGCGGGCAAATCTCGGCGCGGAAGCGCGAGCCGTTGAAGACGCCGTAATGACCGACCTTCGGCTGCACGTAATGGACGCGCATGTCGGCCGGGATGTTCGAGCAGAGCCGCTGCGCCGCCTCGGTCTGGCCGACGCCGGAAATGTCGTCGTTCTCGCCCTCGACGGTGAGCAGCGCCGTGCGCTTGATCTTGGTCAGGTCGATGCGCTTGCCGCGATGCATCATCTCGCCCTTCGGCAGCGAATGTTTGATGAACACCTCGTCGACGGTCTGCAGATAGAACTCGGCGGTGAGATCCATCACCGCGTTATATTCGTCGTAGAATTCACGGTGCTTGTCGGCTGAATCGCCGTCGTCCTTGACCAAGTGCCAGAAGAACTCCTTGTGGGCGGTCATGTGCCGGTCGAGATTCATCGACATGAAGCCGGTCAGCTGCAGGAAGCCCGGATAAACGGGCCGCGTGAAGCCCAGCTGCGGAAACGGCACCGTCATGATGACGTTGTCGCGGAACCAGTCGATGCCCTTTTCCTCGGCCAGCCGGTTGACCGCGGTCGGGTTGATGCGCGTATCGATCGGACCGCCCATCAGCGTCATCGTCGCCGGGGCACAATCGTCCTCGTCCGCTTCCATCAGCGCCGTCGCCATCATCACAGGAACGGCCGGCTGGCAGACGCCGATGATATGGGTGTCGGGTCCGAGGAATTGGAGCATCTCGATGAGATAGTCGACATAGTCGTCGAGGTCGAAACGACCGGCGGTCACCGGAACATGACGGGCGTCGTTCCAGTCGGTGATGTAGACGTCGCCATAGGGAAGAAGCGCTTCCACCGTGCCGCGCAGCAGGGTCGCATAATGGCCCGACATCGGGGCGACAAGCAGAAACCGGGGGTCCTTGGCGTGCCGCTTGGGCAGTTCGCGGTCGAAATGCAGTAGCCGGCCGAACGGCTTCTCCCAGACCACCTTGTCCTGCACCGGCACGCGTTGACCGGCGACGAAGGTTTCGTCGAGGCCGAATTCCGGTTTGCCATAGACCCGCGTAGTCCGCTCGAACAGCTCGGCCGCCGCCGCGATAGAGCGCCCGGCCGTGGTCTGCGACAGTGGATTGAGCGGGTTTTGGTAAAACAGCCGGGTCACGTCGGCCATGGCCCGAAGCGGCGTAAGCGCCGCGTGGTTCCATTCATAAAAATGATACAACATCAACTCCCGCTATGCCTTCCTGAATGAATTAGCAAATTTTGCTGCAATGCACAAATAGGGAGCCGAGGTCGATTTTAACACCGGCACATGGCTGCTATAGCCATTTGATGAGCACCCTTTGGGCGTCGATGCCCGCTTCCTCCAGCATCTCGTCCACTCGCTGATTCGCCAGTATAGCCGGGTGTCGCTTGCGCGAGACCGTTATGAAACCGTTACGTTCATAGAGCGCCGCTTGACGGCAGTTGTCGACAGTAGCTGGTATGCCAACGGCCCGATGGTCAAACCACCGTGCCCTCTGCGTCACAGCGGCGATGAGGGCGCTGGCGATGCCCCGGCCTCGGTGCGGCGTTAGGACGCGGTGATCGGCGAGCCAATAGAGATCCCCCCGCTCTTGCGCCGCGGCGTAGCCGACGGGTTGGCCGTCGCGCTTGGCCGCGGCGACGAAAATTTCGTGGGACAGCAGGAATCGGACGAAATCCGGCAGCGTTGATGGCTCCGCTGGTATTTCGTTCGAAGGCTCCGGCGGCCGGGTGGCTGCCTCCTGGCGGATCGCCAGCAATGAATCGGCCTCGCCGGGCTCCATCATGCGAATGCGGTAGCCTTTCGGCGCCAGACCCTTGAATGCTTTGCGCCCCGGCTTCTTGCCCATGGCTTCCCGTGCCGGAGAGCGGCCGCTAGATCACATCAAATCGGATCGATCTTATCCGATTTCCTACGACGCGATCGATTTCCGTTGCCGAGCCCGCCAACCGTGTGGTCGGCTTCGAGCTCCCAAGCGGTCTTTGGTTGATAGCTTACGTCATTCTGGTTTTAGACTTTGAGCCGAAACATATGGGTTGCGAATGTCTTGTCGGACAGGCGGCGAAGCAGAGCGCCAATTGCTGCAGTTGCCACCAGGGCAAAAGCGAGCCTCCCGGCAAGAACGCCGTAAACATCAGCGCCCAGTGAGATGACGATGATGGTGTCCTCGATCACGCTATGCGCGAAGCCCATGAGCACGCATGATAGAAATATCTGACGCGGTTGTATTGTACCCGATTGGGCTTCACGGATCAGAAGGCCCGCTCCGTAGGAAATTCCCAGAAACAAACCGACAGCGGTGAGATGTCCGGCTTCACCCCGGATACCGGCAAGGCGCAACAGCGGTGAAAGCGCGGTCATCATCAATTCCAGCACGCCGGTCACCTTAAGGATTTCAAGGCCCCAAGACAGGGCAACGAGGATGATGAGCATCCAGACCATGGTCTCGCCGAGACCACGGAAAAAATCAGCCCAATCGGGTGTGGCGCTCATCGGCATCCAGGTCGGGTTGACCGGAGCCGCCAAATAGCCCGTGGCAACCAGAAAATGGTGCAGCAGAAAAGCGTAGAGCAGGCCACCTGAAATGCGCAGCGTGGTCGATACGATCATGCCCGGGCCGGCCTTCTGAATGATCTTCTGCTCGATCGGCAGACCGTGTGCGAACAGGATGAGGGCCGAGAAAACCGTTACATCCGCCACGCTGAGCGAGGACACAGGAACCAGAGTGAAAATGAGCGGGACAGCGCCCCATATTCCGACGAGCATTGCCGTCAGCCAAGCCAGACCCAGTTCCTGGGGTAGCCCGACGAGGTTCATGACAGGCTCGAAAACCGGTGCCACCGCCTTGATCACCCCCATCCTCGACAACAGTTCGGTGATGATGGTGATGGGAACCCATGATCCGGGCAAGCATCCAGTAAATTTCAAGCGATTCCGGTGTTTTACGCAGGATGGTCATCACGAACGGCATCAGAGGCTCCTTTGAGGTTGCCTCAATTTTCCTAACCCGAGCAGCTTCGAACTTGTGGTCAAAAACTGCATCTAGATGCAATTTTATTGCAAGAGGACTGATGGCGGATAGTCTGCGAGAATGGATCGGATCGACCGGAAACTTCTGAATCTTATGCAGCGCGACGCGTCGCGCACAAATGTCGACATGGCCGACGCGGTCGGCCTGTCACCGTCCAGTTGCCTGCGCCGCCTGCAGCGGCTGCGCAAATCGGGCGTGATCGACCGAACTGTCGCGATCCTGAATCCCGCCAAGGCCGGACGCGTGATCAAGGCACTGGTTACGGTCGAACTGAAGCTGCACGGCGAGCAGCACATGCGTCGCTTTCTGGACATGGCAGTCACGGAAGAGGCCGTTTCACAGGCCTATGCTGTTACCGGCGAAACCGATGTCGTGCTGATGCTGCGCCTGCACGATATGGAAGAGTTCGACACTCTCTGCGACAGGCTGTTCCGCGATCAGACCAATGTCGCGCGCTTCTTCACAATGATCGTCATCCGGAGCGCCAAAGAGGAAACGGCAATTCGGCTTTGAGCGCGCGCCGCTGGCTTTAGAACGAACGGCAGTTCCGTCCGCAGAGCGGACCAACACGATGTGCGGACATCTCTGTGAAATGGCTTATGCGGGATACTGCCCTAGCCGTCGTAACCCTCGACAATGATCGTGTCGGCCTCGGCATATTGCTGCCGGAGCGGCTTGACCTGAAGTCACTCCAGGTCGGTAGTCTTCTCAAGGCAGATGGATCTCGGGACCTTGAATGACATGAAAATCGCGGAAGTGGCTGCGAAATGCGGCTTGAGCATCGACACAATACGATATTACGAGAAGGCTGGCATTTGCCCTGCCGTCCGCCGGGGGTCTGATGGAAAGCGACGCTTCTCACCGGAGGACGTGGATTGGCTGACCCTTCTCGCATCCCTTCGCGAAACAGGGATGCCGACCAAGGCGATGAAACACTTCGCCGGGCTCTACCAGCAGGGAGACGGGACAGTCTCCGAGCGGAAGACGATGCTCCTTGAGCACGAGAAGCGTCTGCAGGTCCAACAAGCATTACTCGCGAAGTGCAGAAAGCTGCTGACCCATAAGCTCGCGCGATATGACGACATACTGGGAGGCAAATCATGAAAATCATCGTTGTGGGAGCCGAGGGAGATATCGGCGAAGCAGCCTGCGAGGAACTCGGCAGACGACACGATCTCGTCCGCGTGGGCCGTTCGAGCGGAGAGATTCAGGTCGATATGTCTGACCGTTCGTCCGTCGATGAGATGTATGCACGCGTCGGCACGGTGGACGCGGTTGTCTCGACAGCGGGGGATGTGCATTTCGCGCCGCTTGGTGAACATACCGCGGAAACGCTCATGCTTGGCCTGCGTCAAAAGGTGATGGGACAGATCAACCTTGTCCTTGCCGGATTGAAATCGGTTGTGGAAGGTGGGTCTTTCACACTGACGAGCGGCGTGCTCGATCGCGACCCAATCCGAACGGGCGTAGGTGCCGCGACGGCGAACGGAGCGCTCGGTGGATTAGTCGTCGGGGCGGCCATTGAGATGCCCCGCCGACTGAGGATCAATGTCGTCAGTCCCGGTCTATTGGATGTCTCGGTGCCGCGATATGGACAGTGGTTTCCGGGCCACGACCCGGTTTCGTCTGAGCGCGTCGGACGTGCCTATGCGAAGAGCGTCGATGGCGCGATCACCGGCCAGGTCATCATCGTCGATTAGCCCTACACTGCGGTCCTGACGTAGCCTCGATCAAAAGCGGACTTTGACGGACTTCCGCTTCGCCCACGCAGAGCGGATCACCACGATGTGCGGACATCTCCGTGAAATAGCTTGTGCGGGATACCGGCGGAAAGCCGGTTCCCGCTTTTCGTCATCCTGATCTAGCCGTCGTAACCCTCGACGATGATCATCTCCGCCTCGGCATAGCGCTGCCGGATCGCTTTGGCCTTCTGGTATTGCTCGCTGTGGTAGCAGGCTTTCGCGGTCTCGACGCTGTCGAAGGCGATGACGACGTTGCGGCTCCGCGCGGTGCCCTCGAGTGCCTCGAACGGCCCGCCGCGGGCAAGGAATGTCGCGCCATATTCGCGGAACGCCGGCGCGGCGGCCTCGACGTAACCCTTGTAGCCCTCGGGGTCGCGCACGTCGACGCGTGCGATCCAGTAGCCCTTTGCCATCAGTCTCTCTCCCTTTGTGCGCTTGGCCCCTCCGGCCGGCGCGTTGCTGCGAAGCTTCCTTACGCCCTGGAGGCGAGCGCCGCCGCCATCTCGTCGAGGATCGCCGTGGCGGCCTCGCGCGGGTTTGCGGCCGCAACGATCGGCCGGGCGACGACGAGGTGCGAGGCACCCGCGTGAAGCGCGTCGGCGGGTGTCGAAACCCGCTTCTGGTCTCCTGCGGGCGCGCCCGATGGCCGGATGCCGGGCGTTACGATCACCATCTGTGGCCCGATCAGCGCGCGCATCTCGGCCGCCTCGTGCGCCGCCGACACGATGCCGCCCATGCCGATATCCCTGGCCTGCCCGGCCCGCAGCCGCACGAGGTCCGAGACGCCGTGGGCGTAACCGGCCGTCGTCAGATCGGCGTCGTCGAGCGAGGTCAGCACCGTGACGCCGAGCAGCGTCAAATCCGTGCCCTTCGCCGCGTCGACGGCGGCCTGCATGGCGTGCGGATAGGCGTGAATCGTCAGCATCGAGGCGCCGAGCGCGAGCGCGCTGTCGACCCCCTTGGCCACCGTGTTGGGAATGTCGAGGAGCTTCAGGTCCAGAAACACCCGCTTGCCGGAATTGGCAAGGTCCGTGACCAGCGGCAGCCCGCCCGCATAGGCGAGTTGATAGCCGATCTTGTACCAAGAGACGGCGTCGCCGAGCGTCTCGACGATCCGCTCCGCCTCGGCGCGGGTCGAGACGTCGAGCCCGACGATCAGCCGGTCGCGCGCCGCGTTGCTGGCGTTCGCATCGCTCAATGGGCTTCCTCCCAATTGCCGGCGGCCTTGGCGTCGACCTCGATCGGCACGGTGAGTTCGACGCGCGGCAGCGCCGCCCCCTCCATCACCTGCTTGATGACGGGCAGGCTCGCCTCGACCTGATCCTCGTCGACCTCGAAGATCAGTTCGTCATGCACCTGCAAAAGCATCTGCGCCGACAGGCCGGCGGCGGCGAGCGCCGGCTCCATGCGGATCATGGCGCGGCGGATGATGTCGGCGGCGGTGCCCTGGATCGGCGCGTTGATCGCGGCGCGCTCGCTGAAGGCACGCACCGAGGGGTTCGGCCCCCTGATGTCGGGATAATGCGCCCTCCGGCCGAACAGCGTCTCGACGTAGCCGTGTTCCTTGGCGAAGGTCTTGGTCGCGTCCATGTAGTCCCGAATGCCTGGAAAGCGCTCGAAATAGCGCTTGATGTAGAGCCCGGCCTCCTCGCGCGGGATCGACAGCTGATTAGCCAGCCCGAAGGCCGAGATGCCGTAGATGATGCCGAAATTGATCGCCTTGGCGCGCCGCCGCACCATCGGGTCCATGCCCTCGACCGGCAGGCCGAACATTTCCGACGCGGTCATGGCGTGGATGTCGAGCCCCTCGCGAAACGCCTCCTTCAACTGCGGAATGTCGGCGATATGGGCAAGGATGCGCAGCTCGATCTGGCTGTAGTCGGCCGACACCAGCTTCTTGCCCTTGGGCGCGACGAAGGCGGTGCGGATCGCCCGTCCCTCCTCGGTCCGCACCGGGATGTTCTGCAAATTCGGCTCGGAGGAGGAGAGCCGCCCCGTCGTCGTCGAGGCCATGGCATAGGAGGTGTGGATGCGCCCCTGATCGTCCATATGCGCCGGCAGCGTGTCGGTGTAGGTGCCTTTCAGCTTGCTGAGCTGGCGCCAGTCGACGATGCGGCGCGGCAATTCGTGGCCCTCGGCCGCCAGTTCCTCCAGCACCCGCGCGTCGGTCGACCACTGCCCGCTCTTGGTCTTCTTGCCGCCGGGCAGGCTCAGTTTGCCGAACAGGATTTCGCCGAGCTGCTTGGGCGAGCCCGGATTGAACGCCTCGCCCGCCATCTCGGCGATTTCGGCTTCGAGCCCCGCCTGCTTCTGGGCGAAGCGGCCCGACAGGCGCGACAGGATCTGCCGGTCGGTCTTGATGCCGCGCTGCTCCATGCGCGCCAGTACCGGCACCAGCGGCCGCTCGAGCCGCTCATAGACCGAGGCGAGGCCCTCGGCGACGAGGCGTGGCTTCAAGACCTGCCACAGGCGCAGCGTGACGTCCGCGTCCTCGGCCGCGTATTCGGTGACCTTGTCGATCGGGCAGGCGGCGATCGCCTTGGCGCCTTTGCCGGAACCGCAGAGCTCCTTGTAGGACACCGGCTTGTGGCCGAGGAAGCGCTCCGACAATTCGTCCATGCCGTGCCCGTCCAGCGAGGACGAGGCGTCGAGGGCGTAGGAGATCAGCATCGTGTCGTCGAAGGATTCGACCGCGATGCCATGCTGGAGCAGGACGAGGTAGTCGTATTTGAAGTTCTGGCCGATCTTCAGGATCGATGGGTCCTCGAGCACCGGCTTGAGGATTGCCAGCGCTTCATCGAGCGGCAGCTGCGGGCCGATCTCGTCTTCCGCCGTCTTCTCGGACAGAAGATCCGCCTCGCCGGAGGGCGAGATATGGCCGAGCGGCAGATAGGCGGCGCGGCCCGGACGTGTGGCGAAGGAGACGCCGACGAGGTCGCAATTCATCGCCGAAAGCGAGCTGGTCTCGGTGTCGAAGGCGAGAATCCCGGCCTCGCGCGCCTCCCTCATCCAGGCTTGAAGCGTCGTCGCGTCGCGGATCGTCACATAGGTGGAGCGGTCGAACGTAGCCGAGGTGGCCGCCGCCTTCCGGCTTTCGACGAGGCCCGACGGCGTCAACGGTAGCCGCGCGTCACCATCGCCATACGGCGCGGACGGATCGAGGTCGGGACCGCGCGCCGGACCCGTGACCGTGATCGCGGCGGTCTCGACCTCGGCGGCATTGGTGTCGAGCCGCGCGGCGACGCGCCGGGTCAGCGTCGTGAACTCCATCGCCTTGAGGAATGAAATCAGCTTCTCGCCGTCGGGCTCGTGGATGAACAGGTCGTCGAGCGGGGTATCGAGCGGCGTCGCCTCATCAAGTGTCACCAGACGCCGCGACAGCCGCGCCTGCTCGGCGAATGCGATCAGGTTTTCCCGCCGCTTGGTCTGCTTGATCTCCGGCGCACGGGCGAGCAACGTTTCGAGGTCGCCATATTCATCGAGCAGCTGCGCGGCCGTCTTCGGGCCGATGCCCGGCACGCCCGGCACGTTGTCGGACGTGTCGCCGACCAGCGCTTGCAGCTCGATCATCTTGTCCGGATAGACGCCGAATTTCTCCTTCACTTCCTCCGGCCCGAGGCGCTTGTCCTTCATCTGGTCGTAGAGAATCACGCACGGCCCGACGAGCTGCATCAGATCCTTGTCGGACGACACGATGGTGACATCGCCGCCGGCTTCCAGCGCATGGCGCGTGTAGGTCGCGATCAGATCGTCGGCCTCAAAACCCTGCTTTTCGATGCAGGGCAGATCGAAGGCCCGCACCGCCTCGCGGATCAGCGAGAACTGCGGCACGAGGTCTTCCGGCGGCGCCTCGCGATTGGCCTTGTACTGGTCGTAGAGCTCGTTGCGGAAGGTCTTTGAGGAGTGGTCGAAGATCACCGCGAAATGGGTCGGCGCGACGCCAACGGACGTGTCGCGCGATTCCTCGACCAGCTTCCACAGCATATTGCAGAAGCCGGAGACCGCGCCGACCGGCAGTCCGTCGGATTTGCGGGTTAGCGGCGGCAGCGCGTGATAGGCCCGGAAGATGTAGGCCGAGCCGTCGACGAGGAAGAGATGATCGCCTTTTTGCATGGGCCGGAGATAGCTTGGCGCCGGGTCCAAGTCCATCGTTACATCGGCGTCTCCGCGAAGGCCGCGCGGGGCCAGAACGAGGCACTCCCATCGCCGCCCTCCTGACCCTGCGGGGGCGCCAAATCATAAGCTTCACTTGCGCTTGCAACGACGTCTTGTTTGTTACAAAAAATTCAGGTTGCCATCACAGGTATTTTACGCGCATGCGGGCGCGCGGCCTTGATTTATTTCCACCCGAGTCGCATTTTAACTTAGGCGATGCCTCAAGGTGTCGCGTTCGGCCGAAGCACGTCCCCCGCTTTAAGCCGAATAGAGAGCGATGCGGCCCTCTTCCCCCTCTCCAGGGCGCGCGCTCGCTGAAAGCGAGAGAGTCGTTGCGGTGTATCCCCCTCCAGGCCGCGGCGGCTCTCTTTGCGTTTGGGATTACGTTACGTCATTATCCATCTGGCCAAGCCGCAAATCGTCACCACCATCCTGGCCATACGTCGGTTTTCGCATAAATTCTCTGCCGGCCCGTCGCGAGCCCCGGAATCGCACCCCTATCCCGCCATCGCCGCCTTCAACGCCGGATAAAGCGCGCGATAGCGATGCCATGCGGCCTCGTAACTCCCCGTCATATCGCTCTCCGGCGCGAAACGCCGAGCAATCGGCGGCTCACGCATGATGGATTTCGCCTCCGCGCCCGTCGCCGCGCACAGGCCGAGCCGCGCGGCGCCGAAAGCCGCGCCGAAATCGCCGGCTTCCGGCAGCGCAATCTCGCTGCCCAGCACCGTCGCCATCAGTTTCAGCCAATAGGCCGAGCGCGAGCCGGCACCCACGGCGACCAACCGCTCCGGCTGCGCCCCCACGCCACCCGCTTCCAGGCAATCGCGCATGGAGAAGGCGACGCCTTCGAGCACCGCCCGCGTCATCGCCTCACGGTCGGTGCCCGCCTCCAGCCCGGCGAAGACGCCTCTGATGTCCGAATCATTGTGCGGCGTCCGCTCGCCCGACAGATAAGGCAGAAAGACCAGCCGTCCGGGCTCGGCAAGGTCCTCGCCAAGCGCGCCGGTCAGTGTCTCCGGCTTTTCCTGTAAGAGCTGCGACAGCCACTCGACCGACCCCGCGGCCGACAGCGTCACGCCCATCTGGTGCCAGAGGCCGGGGATGGCGTGGCAAAAGGTGTGCAGCGCCGTTTCCGGCGCCGGTGCGTAGCCCGCCGTCGCGGTGAACAAGACGCCGGAGGTGCCGAGCGACAGAAAGCCGGTGCCGGGTTCCGCGACGCCGACGCCGCAGGCCGACGCGGCGTTGTCGCCGCCACCGCCGGCGACGACCGTACCCGCCTTCATCCCGAAGGAGGCGGCGAGTTCCGGCCTGAGCCCGCCCGAAACCTCGGTGCCCTCGACGAGACGCGGCATGTGGGAAAGCGACAGGCCGGTCTTCTCCAGCATGCGGGTCGACCAGTGGCGCTTGCCGGTGTCGAGCCATGACGTGCCGGCGGCATCCGACATCTCGGACACCGTCTCGCCGGTGAGCCAGAGCCGCAGAGTGTCCTTCGGCAGCAGCACTTTTCGAACCTTGGCGAAAATCTCCGGCTCGTGGCGCGCGACCCAGACGAGCTTCGGCGCAGTGAAGCCGGGAAAGACGATGTTTCCGGTGATCGCGCGCGATTCCGCGTCGTCGAGTTCGCGCGCTTCTTCGTGGCTGCGCGTGTCGTTCCAGAGGATGCAGGGGCGCAGAACCCGGTCGTCCTCGCCCAGCAGCGTCGCGCCGTGCATATGGCCCGAGAGCCCGATGCCGGCAACCGCGGCAAGCTCCTCCGGGTGCTCGGCTTTCAGCTTCGCCAGGACCTCTTCGCAGGCCGCTATCCAGCTTGCCGGGTTCTGCTCCGACCAGCCGAAGCGCGGCCGCTCGACCGTGAGCGGCACGGAGACGGATGCGATGGCGCGCTGATCCGCGTCGATCAAAAGCGCCTTCAGCGAGGATGTGCCCAGGTCGAGGCCGAGGTAATTCCGCATAAGACTTCACTCTTTCCTGCTCGCGGACGCCGCACCCGCCGCCGCTTTCGTCAGAAACGATACCAGAGGGCGGTGATCAAGCCCCGTTCCTTGATCGCGTTGGTGCCTGCCACGGTCGCAAAGCCGCCCGCCTGCAACGACCATTGCTCGTTGAAATCGTAGACCATCGAGAGTTGCGCCTTGTGATAGGCATAGTTCTCGACATCCGCGTCGCTCCGGGCCGAGAACGTTGCAAAACCCTGGGCGAGTAGCAGGATGTTCGACCACGGCCGGATGCCGAGGGTGAGGTCGAGCTTCACTTCGTCCGGCCCGTCGCCGACCCGGTAGCGATAGGCTGCTTGCGCGTCGACGAAAACGGGATAGTCGCCGAGGGTGAAGCCGTAGCCGGCCAACGCCCGGACCTCGATCTGCGGCGAGTCCCAACCAAAGGTGTCCACTGCCGCGTCGGCCGCGCCAAAGGCATCCTCGACCCGCGCCGAAATCTGGCCGGAGGCGACGAAGCCGCCGGCCTCGTAGAGGCGCAGACGACCCCCGATCCCCACATGCGACAGCGCCGGCCGCGCGAATGGCAGATCGCCCTCGCGCTCGGCGCCGAACTCGCCCTCGCCGAGCAGCGTGAATGTCTCCGTGAGGCCGTATTCGACGAGGACCGCGACCGCGCCTTTCTCGAATTCGGGCCGCGCGGCGGGATATCCATCCGCGTCGAAGGTTTCACTGGCTTGCGAATAGAGGCCGGTGACGATCGCCTGCCCCGTGCCTTCTTCCCGCGTCCAGGCCCCAGCGTGCGCGGGACCGCTTGCGCCGACGAGGAGCGAGGCGGACACGACAAGGGGCACAAACGCTGGCCAGAGGCCGCCGACGCGACTCCGTTCGGCGACGCTCCAGACGGCGCGTCGCGCAAAATCCCCCTTCACCGCCGGCATCAGTGCCCCACCGCATCCGTCGAAGAGTTTAGAAAGAGACTGCGAATGGTTGCAAACGGATTCTAAGCTCGGCGAACGATCGCGGGATTTCACCGCGCGGCCCCGCCGTTTCGCGGCGGCTAATCGCGGCGGCGAAGCAGCGCCATCTGATCGCGCACGTAGCGCCGCATCAGCTCGGGCGCGGATGCGCCGAACATGCGGATGCGGCCGGTATGGGCGAGGAGCAGCAGGCCGGCGGCATGGGCGAAGATCTCCACGGTCAGCCGGTTCGCTTGGTACCGTTCGGCGCCCATCGCCTCCGCCGCCCGCCCGATCGGCGCCAGCGCGGCGCCGAGACGGGCATTCAGTCGCTCGTCGCGCGTCGCGCCGAGCCCCTGCGGCTTCATGCCGCCGCGCAGGAGGTAAAAGCCGAGGTCGAGATCGCGGGGATTTTCGGCGTAGAAGCCGAAAAAGGCCATCGCGGCGGCTTCAAGTTCGTCTTCGGGCCGACCCAGCCCTTCCACGGCGGCATCAACGGTCTCCCCCAGCCGCCGCAGCGAGGCTTCCAGCACCTCGGCATAGATCGCTTCCTTGGAATCGAAGTGGAAATAAAGGGCGGCCGGGGTGTAGCCTGCGGCCTTGGCGATGGAGCGCAGGCTGGCGCCGTCGAGGCCATCGGCCTCGAACACCCGGCGTGCCGCATCGAGAATGAGTTCGCGCTTCATCTCGCCGATGGCCCGGCGCCGATCCGCTTGCCCGTTGCCCATCGCGATTTCGTCCTCTGATCTTACATTTGACATTTTTTCTAACAGTGTTCAAATCTGGCTGCAATACACGATGAGGAGATCCGCCATGATGATGTCGTCCGCCGAGTTTCGCGAGTCCCTCCGCCGTTACAATCCGCGCGTCTTCGTCAATGGCGAGCGTGTGGCGAGCGTCGCCGACGCACCATCGCTGCGGCCCGGGATCAATGCCATCGGCGTCACTTACGACATGGCGCTCAAGGAAAAGCATGCGGCGCTGATGACCGCCCGGCAAGCGACCTCCGGCAAGACCGTCAACCGGATGTTGCATATCAACGAGACATCCACCGACCTGCTCTACAAGCTCGAGGCCGTCCGGCTCGTCTGCCAGGAATCCGGCTGCGCCCAGCGCTACCTCGTCCATGACGCGCTGAACGGCCTGTGGCAGGCGACCAAGCGGGCCGATGCCGAGCACGGGACGGATTATTTCGAGCGCTTCCTCGCCTATCTCCATCGCGTCCAGGACGAGGACCTGACGCTTGGCATCGCCATGACCGACGCCAAGGGCGATCGGTCCAAGCGGCCCGGCGATCAGGCCAATCCCGACGTCTATGTGCACGTCAAGGAGCGACGCTCCGACGGCATCGTGATCTCAGGCACCAAGGCGATCGTCACCGGCGCGCCCTACGTCCACGAATTCCTTGTCATGCCCTGCCGGACCCACCGGCCGGAGGACGCGGCCTGTGCCGTTGCCTGCGCCGTGCCGGTGGACGCGGAAGGCGTCACCATCGTCGCGCGGCCCGCCGGTCGTCCAGGCGAGGCGGCGGCAAAATTTTCCGGCACCTATGGCCAATCCACCGGCGTCGTCATCTTCGAGGACGTGTTCGTGCCGCACGAGCGTGTGTTCATGGACGGCGAAACCGTCGAGGCCGGTTATCTCACCACCTCCTACGCCACCCATCACCGGCATTCGTGCATCGGCGCGCGGGCGGGCTTTGGCGACCTCCTGATCGGCGCCGGCGCCCTGATGACCGAGGAGAACGGCCTCGACCCGGACAAGCACGGGCATATCCGCGAGGCCATGGTCGAACTCATCACCATCACCGAGAGCTTTTATGCCTGCGGCGTCGCCGCCTCGGTCTACGGCGTCAAGGACGGCTCCGGCAACATCATGCCCGACCCGATGTTCTCCAATGTCGGCAAGCTGCTGCTGGCGACCAAGATCTACGACATGCACCGCGTCGCCCATTACGTTTCCGGCGGGCTGATCGTCGCCTTGCCGGGTCCGGACGAGGACCACAATCCGGAGACCAAGGCCTCGCTCTCGGCTGTCCTTGCCGGCCGGCCGGACATTCCGGCCGAACAACGGCTGGAGGTCGCGCGGCTGATCGAGGATCTGACCGCCTCGCATCAGGGCGGCTGGTATTCCGTCATCTCGCTGCATGGCGGCGGCTCGCCGGAAGCGATGAAACGCGAGATCTGGCGCAACTATCCGGTGCTGGAGAAGGTCGAACTGGTGGAGCGGCTGCTCGGCCGCGGCGTTCTCGACGAGGGCCAGCGGGTGTCGAAGCAGCCCGGCCGTTGCTGCGCCACCGGATGCGAGGTGCCTGAACCGCCGACGGTCGCCCGCGCCGAAAGCAGCATTTCCGTTCCGGCCGCCGCCGAGTAGACTGCCGCCCGAGGAAAAGCGTGGGCGGCCGCGGCGACGCTGGCCGCGCCGCGATCGGGAGGGACAGTCATGGCGAGCCGCTACCACGAGGTTTATGATTCCTGGCGCAAGGACCCGGCAGGGTTCTGGATGAAGGCCGCGCGGGATCTCGCCTGGACGAAGGAGCCGACCCGCGCGCTCGACGCCGATGCCGGGGTCTATGGCCGCTGGTTTCCCGACGGCGAATGCAACACCTGCTTCAACGCTCTCGACCGCCATGTCGAAGCAGGCCGCGGCGACCAGGCGGCGATCATCCACGACAGCCCCGTCACCGGCACCAAGCGGCGCATCACCTATGGCGAGCTCCTGCGCGAGGTGAAGGCCCTGGCGGCGAGCCTGACCGATCTCGGCGTCGAGAAGGGCGACCGGGTGATCATCTACATGCCGATGATCCCGGAAACGATCGTCGCCATGCTGGCCTGCGCCCGGCTCGGCGCGATCCATTCGGTGGTGTTTGGCGGTTTTGCGGCGCGCGAGCTCGCTACCCGCATCGACGACGCCACCCCGAAGCTGATCCTGTCGGCCTCCTGCGGCATCGAGCCGACCCGGCAGGTCGAATACAAGCCGCTGCTCGACAAGGCGATCGAACTGGCGACGCACAAGCCGCAAGCAACGATCGTCCTGCAGCGGCCCGAACGCACCTGCACTATGGTCGAGGGCCGCGACCACGACTGGGCCGCCTCGCGCGACAAGGCCTTCGCCGAGATCGAGGCTGGCCGCGACGTGCCTTGCGTTCCCGTCAAGGCGACCGACCCGCTCTATATCCTCTACACCTCCGGCACGACCGGAAAGCCCAAGGGGGTCGTGCGCGACAATGGCGGCCACATGGTCGCGCTCCACTGGTCGATGGACGCGATCTTCGGCACCAAGGCCGGCGAGGTGTTCTGGGCGGCATCCGACGTCGGCTGGGTCGTCGGCCATTCCTATATCGCTTACGCGCCACTGCTGAAGGGCTGCACGACGGTTCTCTACGAAGGCAAGCCGATCGGAACGCCCGACGCCGGCGCCTTCTGGCGGGTCGTCGCCGAGCACGGGGTCAAGGTGCTGTTCACCGCGCCGACGGCGATCCGCGGCATCCGCAAGGAAGACCCCGACGGGGCGCTGGCCGCGCAGTATGATCTGTCGCAATTCGAGGCGCTGTTCCTGGCCGGCGAACGCGCCGACCCGGATACGCTGATCTGGGCGGAAAAGACCCTCGACCGTCCGGTGATCGACCATTGGTGGCAAACCGAATCCGGCTGGCCGATCGCCGCCAATCCCAAGGGCCTTGGCCTGCTGCCGATCAAGCGCGGCAGCCCCGGCGTCGCCATGCCCGGCTACGAAATCCATGTGCTGAACGAGGCGGGCAAGGAGGCCGCGCCCAATGAAATGGGCGCAATCGCGGTGAAGCTGCCGCTGCCGCCGGGCGCGCTGCCGACACTGTGGCACGCCGAGGACCGCTTCCGCGACGGCTATCTGTCGGCCTTTCCCGGCTATTACTCCACCTCCGACGGCGGGTTCATTGACGAGGAAGGCTATCTCTACGTCATGGGCCGCACCGACGACGTGATCAATGTCGCCGGCCATCGCCTGTCGACGGGCGAGATGGAGGAGGCGGTCGCCGGCCATCCGGCGGTCGCCGAATGCGCCGTCATCGGCATGCGCGATGAACTGAAGGGCGAGCTTCCCTGCGGCTTCGTCGTTCTCAAGAACGCCAACGGCCAGGACCGCGCCGAAATCGAGCGCGAACTCGTCGCCATCGTGCGCGACCGCATCGGCCCGGTCGCCGCCTTCAAACGGGTCGTCATCGTCGACAAGCTGCCGAAGACGCGCTCCGGCAAGGTGCTGCGCCGCACGATGAAGGCGATCGTCGACCACGACGCCTTCGACATGCCGGCGACGATCGAGGATGCCAGCGCCATCGACGACGTCAAGCGCGCGGTGGGGTGAGGGATCTGCCGGCCCCGAACAAGCGGCGGACCTTGCAAGGCCTCGCATCTGTATATACTTTCTTGATATGAATATACAGTGCGGAGATTTGATGATGGCGCTTTACATCCGGGACCCTGAAGTCGACGAACTCGCCAGGAAGCTTCGCGCCATGACCGGGGCCAAGAGCAAGACGGACGCCGTCCGACGGGCGCTGCGGAACGAGTTGCGCCGGGCGCGCCGGCCCGAGCGGTTCGACGACCGGAACGCCAAAGTGATGGTGATGGCTGATGCCCTTGGCTCGTCGCAAACGCTTCCCTTCGACATGAAGGCCTTCACCGACGCGATGTGGGACGACGCCTGATGATGATCGACGCCTCGGCGATCGTGGCGATTCTCAACCGCGAGCCCGACGCGGAGAGATTGAAGCGCGCGATCGAAGAGGCGGACTCGCCCCTGTACACCTCGCCCCTTGCGCTGTTCGAGGCGACGCTCGGCCTGGCCCGCGCCAAATCCGATCCGCGCCGCCGCCCGACGGCGGAAGAGATCGCCGCGGCGGACATCGTCGTGCTTGAATTTGTCAAAGCCAACACGCTCGAGGTCGTGGCCGTCGGCCCACAAACGGCGGCGCGCGCCCTGCGGGCGGCTGCGACTTACGGCAAGATCGTCGGCCACCCGGCGGATCTGAATTTCGGCGACTGCTTCATCTACGCCAGCGCCAAGGAAATCGGCGCGCGCCTTCTCTACACCGGCAACGACTTCGCGAAGACCGACCTTGCATGATCTTCGCCGAAGACACCGCCACCGCCCCCGGTTCCTCTTCGCCCCGTTTCCGGCTAGAAGCCCGGCGCGGCCCATAAGCACGGGTTCCGGAGACCGCTCATGAATGATGCAGCACTGCCCCAGGACAATGGCGAGACCCAGGCGCGCCTGCTCGCCCAGGCCCTGCCCTTCATGCAGGCATACGAGAACAAGACCGTCGTGGTGAAATATGGCGGCCACGCCATGGGCGATCCGGAACTGGGCCAGGCGTTTGCCCGCGACATCGCGCTCTTGAAGCAATCCGGCGTCAACCCGATCGTCGTCCATGGCGGCGGCCCGCAGATTGGCCGGATGCTAACCCAGATGGGCATCGAATCGCGCTTCGAGGGCGGCCTTCGCGTCACCGACGAGGAAACGGTGAAGATCGTCGAGATGGTCCTCGCCGGCTCGATCAACAAGGAGATCGTCGCCCTGATCAACGCCGAGGGCGAATGGGCGATTGGCCTGTGCGGCAAGGACGGCAACATGGTCTTCGCCGAAAAGGCCCGCAAGACCGTCGTCGATCCCGACTCGAACATCGAGCGGGTGCTCGATCTCGGCTTTGTCGGCGAACCGGTCGAGGTCGACCGCACGCTGCTCGACCTCTTGGCCCGCTCCGAAATGATCCCGGTGATCGCGCCGGTCGCCCCCGGCCGCGACGGCGCCACCTACAACATCAACGCCGACACCTTCGCCGGCGCCATCGCCGGCGCGCTGGAAGCCTCGCGCCTGTTGTTCCTCACCGACGTTCCCGGCGTCCTCGACAAATCCGGTCAGTTGATCAAGGAGCTGTCGGTGGCGGAGGCGAAGAACCTGATCCGTGACGGCACCATTTCCGGCGGCATGATCCCCAAGGTCGAAACCTGCATCGAGGCGATCGAGCGCGGCGTCGAGGGGGTGGTCATCCTCAACGGCAAGAAACGCCACGCCGTCCTGCTGGAACTTTTGACCGAGCACGGGGCGGGCACGCTGATCGTGCGGTGACGGGCATCCGGCCGGGCAGAAAATGCTCGGATCAGCACCGCCGCCTTGGTCGCACGGCAGCATGTCCCAAGATGCAAATCCTCGCCATACAAGCACTGGCGTTGTAGACTGACGGTCTGGCAAACCGGCGGACAACCAAAAATCGGGCTGTTCATCCGGTCGCCGATCGACCAGAACGCCGTATCCGCTTTCGGCCGGCATGGGTCGCGGGCCGGATCGGCGGCAAATTCGACATAGACGAAAAGGAGCCACGATGGCGAGAAAGCCCAATTTCGATTTCGAGCGTCAGGAACGCGATAAAGCCAAGGCTGCCAAGAAGGCCGCGAAGGCCGAGGCCAAGGCCGCCGCCAAGGAGCAGGCAGCCCCCACTCCAGTGCCCCCGGAACCGCGGGACTGATCCTTTCGTCCGCCATCCATCGGGGTACAGATCTTCAGGGACGAAGGTCTGCCCATCGCAAGTCGGGTCGGAACGACGCTGAACACCGCCGCGGACATGCGGGTGTGAGCGGCGGAACGGCCGGCAACCTCCAGGTCGGGATCAACGCGGTGCAGCTGGAACTGGCGACGCCATACCCTCCGCAGGACTTCCTTGCTTGTCAGTTCGAGATCGGTCGCGGACGACATCGGGCAAACCGATGATCGATCCAGTCGCGCCTGTCCGAAACGATCCGCTTTTCGACCTGGGCTGGTCCGCGTTCTTTTCAGAACAGCTCACATCGGATGACGAGGGTCTCCAGCCGGTGCGCGTCGCGAAGGTTCATCGCTCGCGCATCACCGCCCTGTCACCAACAGGTCCTCTCGAGCCGGTGCTGCCGGCCGACCTCCCGATCAGCCACTTTGCGGTCGGCGACTTCGTGCTGGTCGATCCCGAGACGCTCCTCGTCCGGCGCCGCCTCGACCGCCGGTCGATCCTCCAGCGCCGGGTGTCGGGCACGCATGTCCCGCAATGTGCCGGCGCCAACATCGACACGCTGTTCATCGTCACGTCGTGCGATGCCGATTTCAATCCGGCCCGGCTCGAGCGTTATCTGGCCGTGGCCAACCAGGCCGCAACGGAGCCGGTCATCCTGTTGACGAAGGCGGATCTCGCAACGGACCCGGAAGCCTTCCATCGCCAGGCCAGCGCGTTGCAGCGCGATCTCGACGTGGTGATCGTCAATCCCAAGGCAAGCGAGGCGGCGCTAGCGCTGGCGCCGTGGTGCGCACGCGGACAGACGGTGGCGGTCGTCGGATCATCGGGTGTCGGCAAATCGACGCTGGTGAATACGCTGGTCGGATCGGATGCGGCGGTGCCGCAACTGACCGGCGCCGTCCGCGAACATGATTCCAAGGGACGGCACACGACCACCGCGCGCTCGCTTCATGCGATCGCGGGCGGCGGCTGGGTGATCGATACGCCAGGGATCAGGACGCTACAGGTCAGCGACGTCGCCGACGGTCTCGACCGACTGTTCGCGGAGATCACCGAGCGCGCGCCGCTTTGCCGATTCAGCGACTGCACCCATGCGCACGAGCCGCAATGCGCCGTTCAGGCCAGCGTCATCGCCGGCGACATCGATCCCGAACGGCTGGCACGCTGGCGCAAGCTGAAAGACGAGAACGCCGACAATGACCAAGCCGAGACGAGTTGGGCCGGCCGCTCCGGGGGCGGGCGCAAGAAGCGACGTTGACCCGCGTTAGCGACAGGTCCGGCCAGCTCGTTAGGGAGCTGTCGGGGGCGGAGGCGAAGAATTCGATCGGCGACGGGACGATGTCCGGCGGCATGATTCCCAAGGTCGAGACCTGCATCGCGGCGATGGAGCTCGATGATCCTCAACGGCACGAAACGGCAAGCTGTCCTGCTGGAGCTCTTGACCGAGCACGGGGCGGGGACGTTGATCGTGCGGTGAGCTGAAACCGGCGTCGGGCCCCACCAGCGAGGTTGCCTTGAGGGATAATCACACCACGTGATATCTTAATGGCGCGTGCATCGTACTAAGCTTTGCGTCACGTCTTCACGCTCTATTAGGCAAACGAGGGCACAGTCCTGACGAATGGAGGCCAATGCCATTGCGCGCCCTCTTGCTGGTCGACGCTGGCTTTTGGCGCTAGACGTTAACCGTCGCCCGATGAGTATTGCCTTCAGCCAAGAATTGAGCTGAACTCGATTTCCGAAACCCTGGAGCCGATGGTGATAGATTTCGTCGAATATCGCTTCCGAATAATTGGCCCTTCGCCGGAAACGCTGCCCATGGGACGGTTGGCCGCCTACATGGCTGAACTGGCGCGCCTTTTAGGATCTGAAGAGAAGATCCATTTCGATCGGATTGAAAACCGCAGCGTCGGCGTGGTCGCGCGCGTGCCTCCCGAGGAGATCGCTACCGTTTCTCCTCGCGTGCGAGCGGCGGCCCATAACGATGAACAAGCGGACGCGGCGGTTCCGTTTCGCCAGTTGAACAAACTCTTGGGGGAGGACGGATGGAAGGCTGAGTTGCCTTTGCCTCAATGTGGCGAGGTCATTCAGTTTCCCGGCACCTCCAAAAACGAAAAAGCGCTGAAGAGGGTCCAGCAGCCGACGACAATTCGTGGTCGACTGATTCGTATCGAGGGTTCGGGCGATGTCGTGAAGATCGGCTTAGAAATAGATGGTCGCCTTTCGGCACGCGTATCTTTCCCGGCAGCCAGTGTTCAGGATCTTGCGCGCCATTTCCATCACCATGTCAGCGTGACAGGCGATGGCCGTTGGAAGCGTGACGACGATGGACAGTGGTCCCTGGAAGATCTGAAGGCGGTATCGTTCGAACCTTTGGACGATAGCCCGCTCAGCACAGTGCTTGATCGATTGCGGAACCTGATGCCTGCCGGGGAAGGCGCCAAAATCATCAAGGCTGTCGATGAGCTACGACACTGATGGTCGTCGTCGATACAAATTTCCTCGTTTTGATGATCGACCCTAGCAGCACTCAGAACACAAACAACCGCGTCGATCGCGTCCGGCACTTCATTGCCGAGACATCCAATACTGGCGAGGTTGTCGTTATTCCATCGCCGGTTTTGGCCGAACTTGTTGCAGGTCGGACCAGTCGGGTTGAGGAAATTGTCGAGACGATCCGCCAGTTCCGCGTGATGGAGATTCAGGCGTTCGATACCGTAATTGCCATCGAGACCGGCGAACGGATTGCTGCGGTTCAGGCTCGGATACCAGAAGACCAGCGCCTTCCCGGATGGAAAGTGGCGATGAAGTACGATGCGATGGTTGCAGCCACCGCTCTCGTTCGCGGAGCTCGGGCGATCATCACGACAGATGATGGGTTCGGAAAATATCTGGAAGGCTCGTCGATTTCTATGCTTCGGATCGATGAACTTCCGATGCCGCCGGAAGATCCTCAAGGGGATATGCTCCGAATTCTGCCTTGACGCTCATAAAAACTGCGGGACGACCAACCCCATCACAGAGCCGCCGCCGCTCTCGCCCTACGTCGCAGCCCCCAATAACACCACGATCCCGCCGACGATCAGTACGCAGCCGGCGAGTTCCAGCCGGGTGATCGTCTCGCGAAACCAGAACACCGACGAGGCATAGGTGAAGACCAGCTCGATCTGGCCGAGCGCGCGGACATAGGCGACCTTTTCCAGCGTCATAGCCGTGAACCAGCCGGCCGAGCCGCAGACGCCGACGATCCCGACGAGGAGGGCGGGCCGCCAGGCGCGCGCGACGGCCTTCAGCTCGGCGCGGTCCCTGAGAGCCATCCAGGCAAGCATCGCCAGCGTCTGGATGCCCGTCGCGAAGGCCAGCGTCATCGCGGCCCGCATCGCCACCCCGCCATCGCCAAGCGACAGCGACGCCCACCGAAAGCAGACCGCCGAGACGCCGAACAGCGCGCCGGAGAGGAGCCCGATCCCGGCTTCTCGCGAAACGAGACCGTCGGCGATGGCGCTCCAGCCGCGCCGGCCGCCTGCCCCGCGTCCGGCGACCGAAATCAGCCCGACCCCGAACACGCCGACCACGATGGCGACGAAGGCCAGCGGCGCGATGGCCTCGCCGAGGATCAACAGGCCGAACAGCGCCGCCTGCATCGGCTCGGTCTTGGAGTAGGCCGTGCCGACCATGAAGTTGCGGAATGAAAACAGATAGACGAGCAGGAAGGTGGCGAGGATCTGCGCGATCCCCCCGACGGCGACGGCAAACAGGAACGTTGCGTTCGGCGGCGGGAAGCCCGTGCCGAGAAGGACGCGCAGGGCGAAGACATAAAGGACGGCGAAGGGAAAACCGAAGCCGAACCGCGCGAAGGTCGCCCCGGTCGTGCCCATCCGACCCTTCAACTGCCGTTGCAGCGCCGAGCGCAGATTTTGCAGGAAGGCGGCGGTGATGGTAATCGGAATCCAGAGCGGCACAGGCGATCCGTCAGCTTTGTCTCAACGCCCCTCGCTCTCCTATTCGGCGACGCTTGGCAAGGCGGCCGATTGCTCGAACCTCTGGACATCATGACCGCGCACACAGCCATCCGTCAGACCGCCGACGCGACGCCGCAGGATTTCGCCGACATCCGCGACTGGGTCTTCGATCTCGACAACACGCTCTACCCGCGCCACACGAACCTGTTCGCGCAGATCGATCAGCGCATGACCGCCTTCGTCTCGGACTTCCTGTCCCTGCCCAAGGACGAGGCTCGGGTGGTTCAGAAGGATTTCTACCGCCGCTACGGCACCACGTTGCGCGGGCTGATGCAGGAGCACGCCGTCGATCCCGACGCCTTCCTGCAATATGTCCATGACATCGACTATTCGTGGCTCAGCCCCGACCCCGCGCTCGGGGACGAGATCAAGGCGCTACCGGGGCGCAAGTTCATCTTCACCAATGGCGACCGCGGCCACGCCGAGCGCACGGCGCAACAACTCGGCATTCTCGATCATTTCGAGGACATCTTCGATCTGGTCGCCGCCGGGCTCGTTCCGAAGCCCGCCTCCGAGACCTACGACAAGTTCATGGGATTGCACCGGATCGACGCCGACCGCGCGGTCATGTTCGAGGATCTGGCACGGAATCTGGAGGTGCCGAAGAGGCTCGGCATGCGCACCGTGCTGATCGTGCCGCGCAATCTGGAAGAAACCTTCGGCGACGTCTGGGAGCACGAAGGCCGCGACGGCGAACACATAGACTACGTCACGGACGATCTGGCGACGTTCCTGCGCTCGGTGCGCTGACCCGTCAGGTCAGTTGCCGAGCAACGAACGGCCTTTCCTGACGAGGCTGGCACCCCGGGCGAGCGCGGCCTTCCGCATCAACGCGATGTCGTAGGGACCAGCCGCTTGAGCGGGCCGATCCTCGTGGATCGTCCTTGGTGCCATTTCCTTGGGACGGGCGGCCAAACCGGCTTTCACCGCCTCGCGATCCGCCCTGCTGCGGGCGTCGCTGTCACTGCTTTCCCGCGCGGGAGATGTATCAGTGCCAATGGACTGGGGCGTGTCCCGGTCCTGCTGCTCGCGCATCATTGACGGGTCTGTGTCGAGATCGGGCATTGGAGTCTCCTCAATTCCGGTGGGACGGCCTTCGAGGGCGTCCCGAGCTTCGAGGGGGAAACGCCTGTATTTCCAAAGTAGTTCCCGCCTCGGCTGCCCGATCGCGGCGACAAACGACGCCCCTAGGGACGATGGCGGGTTTTGCGGGAATCACGCTATGGAAAGCGGCAGGACGTCGCCCTCAGCTGCCGACGCAGAGGATTGGCAGGATCGAATCCTTCACCTCGGCGGTCGCATCCGGCACGCTGGCGAGCGGCTCTGACGCATCGGCGGTCTCGAAAGCGATGTCGTTGGCATGGAGGAAGGCGATCGCGGCATCCGGGCGGATGGCGAAATTGATCGACTGGGGGATGTCGCCGGTGGCGTCGGCGACGGCGACCGCGTTTAGTTTGGCGGTGACCACCCCGACGACGCGGCCGGCGAGGTCGACCAGGGGTCCGCCGGAGTTTCCGGGCTGCACCGCGGCGGAAATCTGCAAATAGCGCGGGTCGTTCATCAGGCCGAGCAACGACGACACGTTGCCGCGCGTCACGTTGAGCGAGTCTGCAAGGATCGAGCGCAGCGGATATCCGAGCGCCAGAATGTCCTCGCCGAGACGCGGCTTGCCCGCCGAGATTTCCAGCGGCTCACCGAGCGCTCCGTCGACCTTGATCAGGGCGAGATCGTTGTCCGTGTCGATAATAGTCTGGCTGGCCGCGCCGAGATCGCCGACGAGAACTGTTCTGCAGGCCTTCACGACATGCGCATTGGTCAGGAGCCAGCCGTCACGCGACACAACGAAGCCCGTGCCGGCCATGTCGAATTCCTGCGCGCCCGGCTGCATCGCACCTGAGCCGGTCTCGCCGGGAAGCTCGAAAACATGCGGGCGGTTCGGATCGGAATAGGCCATGGCGTAGCGGGCCTCCGGCGCGCCGACGGCACGCTTGCGCGCCAGCATCGAGGAGAATGGTTTCGCCTCGTTCGACGCGACCAGCGGCGCCTGCGGCTCGCCGGCAAAGGGTTCGAAGAGGTTCGACGCGACCACCGCATAGGGCGCCATACGCCCTGCCTCACCGTTGGTATAGGAGATCGAAAGGCCGCGCAGATCACCGTCCCGGCCCGCGAAGCGCATCACGTAGCTGCGGCCCGATTCCTGACCACGCAGAACGAACCACAGACCGCCGAACTCGGCGTCGCTGACCGAACGCGTTTCCGTCGCCTGGCTCAGGACATCGAAGAGCCCCTTGAGGGTCTGTCCGGTGTCGGCGATGCGCACGGTTTCGATTTCGACAGCATCATCGGCGGAGCGCCACAGATTGCCGACCTCGGTGGCGCCGAAGTCACGCACCATTTCCAGAGGCAGCGCGGCGCGGGCGCCGGTCGCGGCATCATCGACCAGCGTCATGCCGAGAGCCTTCTCGGCGTCGTCCGACCGCGCGATCAAAAGTTCCAGCATCGCTTCGTCGATGATACCGCTTGGCGTCATTCCAAGCCGCGCCTGAAAGTCGCGGATTGCGCGGAGCGACGCGGCATCGATGACCCCGTCGAATGCGCCGACATAGTCACCGGTCCAGGCGAGACGAATCTGCAGGCCCTTGCGGAAATCGGCATCGGTCTGCTCGTTATAGGCGATCGACAACTCGGACACTTGGGCGACGGCCGTCAGCGGCGCCAGAGGCGCGATGGCCAAGGCTATTCCCGCTAACAGAACCTTCGTGAAGCGCCGCATGTCATTCCCCTCGCGTCCGGTGACACAAAAGAAACGCGAGAAGGTCGGATTCGATCCCGACCAAATTCATTTTTTCTTAATAAAGCATGTCCGAGACCTTTCCACTTTGAGGAAAAGCTCTAGTCGCGCCGCTTGCGTCACTCGGCAGGCACCCGCGCCCTGACAGGGTTCAAGGTCTCCGCCTCGCCGAGGTCGACGGCCTCGATCCGCTCACCGCGCCGGATCAGTTTCTCGGTCGAGACGAGGATCTGATCGACGTCACGACCGGCTTGACCGAAATGGGTCTTCAATGCGGCGACGCGGGCGTCAAGCCGGGTCAGATCCTCCGTCAGGTGCCGTACCTCTTGTTGAATACGGCCGGCCTCGGCGCGCATCCGCGCATCCTTGAGGATCGCCTGAACGACCTGGATCGACAACAGCAGCAGCGACGGCGACACGATGACGACCCGCGCCCGATAGGCTTTCTGGACGACGTCCTCGAACCGCTCATGCAGTTCGGCGAAGATCGTCTCCGAAGGCACGAACAGGAACGCGGTATCCTGCGTCTCGCCGGGGATCAGATACTTGCCGGCGATCGCCTTGACGTGGACATCCATGTCGCGCCGCAGCCGGCTTGCGGCGAAGTCGCGGGCATCGTCGCTCTCGGCGTCGCGCAGCGCGCTGTAGGCCTCGAGCGGAAACTTCGCGTCGATAGCAAGCGAGGGCGCGCCATTCGGCATCTTGATCAGGCAGTCGGGGCGCTTGCCGTTGGAGAGCGTCGCCTGGAATGAGTAGGCGGCGCTCGGCAGTGCGTCGGCGACGATCGCCTGCATCCGGCCCTCGCCAAAGGCGCCGCGCGTCTGCTTGTTGGCAAGGATGTCCTGCAACCGAACCACCTCGCCGGCCAAATTCCGGATTTCGCCCTGGGCGCGATCGATCACCGCGAGACGCTCGGACAGGGCGGACAGCGACGCGTTCGTCGTGGTGGTGGTCTGGAGGATCGACTGCCCGACCCGCGAGGTAAGCCCGTCGAAGCGCTCGGCGAGCGTGCGAGTGAGGTCCGCCTGCCGGGCGCCGAAGATCTCGGCCATCGTCTGCATCCGACCGGTGATTTCGGACTGGGATTTCAGCACCGCGTCCAGTCGATCGGACGATTCCGCCTCGCGGCTTTCCACCAGCTCCAGTGCCTCCCGCGCCGCGCGGCGGGCGCGCAGCCAGAGGACGAGGAGGAGCAACAGCAGGCCCGCCAGAACCAGGGCAAAGACCGGGACTGCATGGTCGCCGATCGTGATGATGGGCGTCGTGAGAAGGGCGGCAAGAGCGTCGCTGTCCATGGTCCGACCCTAGATTCGATTCGTTAACGAATTGGACCAAAGCACGAACATTGCTGCGCTGGAAGTATCAACGGCGCATGGAAGCCCGTCCGCATGTCGGCACCGCACCGATTGACCGCGATTGTGTCAGCGATTACCTCAGCGGCCATGACGATCAAGCCTCTCATCATTCTGCCGGATCCGATCCTGCGCCAGCCCTCAAAACCCGTCGAAACGGTTGGCGACCGCGTCAAGCGGCTGGCCGACGATATGCTGGACACGATGTACGACGCGCCCGGCATCGGGCTCGCCGCGATCCAGGTGGGCGAACCGCTTCGCCTGCTGGTCATCGACGTGTCAAAGGAGGAGGACGACAAGGCGCCGCAGGTGTTTCTAAATCCCGAGATTCTGGCCGAGTCCGACGACCGCAATGTCTATGAGGAAGGTTGCCTGTCGATCCCGGACTATTATGCCGAGGTCGAGCGGTCCGCCGAGGTGACGGTCCGCTATCTCGGCCTCGACGGCAAGATGCACGAAGAGACGGCGGACGGCATCCTGGCCACCTGCCTCTTGCACGAGATCGACCATCTCAACGGCGTCCTGTTCATCGACCACATCTCCAAGCTGAAGCGCGACATGGTGGTGAAGAAGTTCACCAAGGCGGCCCGCAAGGCGATCGTGTGAGCCGGCGATGACGCTGCGCGTCGTCTTCATGGGGACGCCCGCCTTCGCCGTCCCGACCTTGCGCGCCATCCACGCCGCCGAACATGACATCGCCGCCGTCTACACCCAGCCGCCGCGCAAGGCCGGGCGCCGGGGCCTGACGTTGACCCCTTCCCCCGTCCAGACCGAAGCCGAACGGCTGGGGCTGGACGTTCGCACGCCGCTGAACTTCAAGGACGAGGCGGAGATCACGGCCTTCACGGCACTGGAGGCAGACGTCGCAATCGTCGTCGCCTATGGCCTGTTGCTGCCGCGTCCGATTCTCGACGCGCCGCGCCACGGCTGTCTCAATGGTCACGGCTCGCTGCTGCCGCGCTGGCGCGGCGCCGCGCCGATCCAGCGGGCGATCGAGGCTGGCGACGCCGCCACCGGCATGATGGTGATGCGCATGGAACTCGGCCTCGATACCGGCCCGGTGGCGCTGGCCGCCGAGACGCCGATCGGCCAGACCGAAACGGCGGGCGAATTACACGACCGGCTCGCGGCGATCTCGGCCGATCTGATGGCCGAGGCGCTCGAAAAGCTCGAAGCCGGTACGCTGACCTTCGAGGACCAGAACGCGATCGCCGCGCGGACGGGGCGTGCGCCGCTCTACGCCAGGAAGATCGACAAGGCCGAGGCCGCGCTCGACTTTACCGGTGAAGCCCAACCGATCGCGGCCAAGATCAACGCCTTCTCGCCGTTTCCGGGCGCCTGGACGACGCTGTCGTTCGGCGGCAAGCCAGAGCGGGTGAAGATCCTGCGTGCCTCGGCCGAGACGGGCGCGGGCGCGCCGGGCACGGTGCTGGACGGCCACCTGCTCGTCGCCTGCGGTTCGGGGGCGGTGCGTCTTCTCGAACTGCAACGCGCCGGCGGCAAGCCGATGGCGGCGGACGACCTTTTGCGGGGATCGCCCGTGCCGGCCGGCAGCGTCGCCGGCACCGCCTGATGCCCCGATACAAGCTCACCATCGAGTACAACGGCAAGCCCTATTGCGGCTGGCAGCGCCAAACCAGCGATCCCTCGGTGCAGGAGGCCGTCGAGACCGCCATTGCCGGTTTTTCCGGCGAGCCTGCTGTGCTGTTCGGCGCCGGGCGGACCGACGCCGGCGTTCATGCCACCGGACAGGTGGCGCATCTGGATCTGTCGCGCGAATGGGACTGCGACGTCATACGCGACGCGCTCAACGCCCATTTGCGCCGCGAGGCCGTCGCGATCCTCGACGTCGAGCGCGTTGATGAGGATTTCGACGCCCGCTTTTCCGCCCGCAAGCGGCATTATCTCTACCGCATCTTCAACCGTCGGCCGCCGCCCGTGCTGCTCGCCGGCCAGGTCTGGTGGGTTTCCAAGCCGCTCGACGTGGACGCGATGCATCACGCCGCCCAGTGTCTCGTCGGCACCCACGATTTCAACACCTTCCGCTCCGCCCATTGTCAGGCCAAGAACCCGATCCGCACGCTCGAACGCCTCGACGTCCTCAAGGGACCCGGCGACGAGATCCACATCCACGCCATGGCCCAGTCGTTCCTGCACAACCAGATCCGCTCCTTCGCCGGCACGCTGAAGCTTGTCGGCGAACACCGCTGGAGCGAGGAAGACCTCGTCACCGCGCTGAAATCGCGTGACCGCACCCGCTGCGGCCCGGTGGCGCCGGCCGACGGGCTGTATCTGACGCGGATTGAATATGGCACGGCGCCGAAGCGCACACTGCCGCCTTATCCCGGCTAATATGGCCTGATCAGATCAGCGGAATGCCGGTCAGGTCCATCACCGCGCCATAGCTGACCAGGGCAGCGACAATCATCAAAATGGTGACCGCCACGGCGCCGCCCAGATCCTTGCCGGTGGCAAAGAAGATCAGCCGCACGGTGAGCGCGATCGAGGCGAGGGTGACGAGCGCGCCGAGCAGTGCCGTTCCGCCACCCATGCCGACCAACAGCACGATCAGCCAATAGGGCGCGAACACCCAAGCGAGCATGGCACCGCCCCAATTGGTGGCGACCACCAGCGGCACGATCTTGCGGGAATAGCCGATCGGCTTGGCGACCAGCATCAGGACGAGGATCGGCAGCACCCATGCGAGAACATCGGCCAAGGCGTGCGCGCCATAGACGGCGACCGGCCCCATGTCGGTGGCCCGGCCCTCGCCCTGGACCGATTCGAACTCGATCCATGACAGCGCGATCGGCGGCAGCGCCACCACGATGGCCGAAAAGGACTGCCAGAAGCCGTCGGCGGACAGATCGAGGCGCTTCAGCCCCTCGGCCCGGCCGGCCATCAGCAAGGCGGCGCCCGAGAAAAAGCGGACGATATCGTCGATGCTCGGCACCAAGTCAGGCGTGGGCGGCGAACCAGCGGGCGATGAAAGCTTCATAAATCCTCGTCAGTTCCTCGAGGTCGGACAGGGCCACCCGTTCATTGGCCATGTGCATAGTCTTGCCGACAAGACCAAATTCCACAACCGGGCAATAATCCTTGATGAAACGCGCGTCCGACGTTCCTCCCGATGTCGAGAGTTCCGGCTGACGCCCGGTGACATCAGCGATCGCGTCGATCAGCGACTGGGTCAGGGCATCGTCCCGCGTCAGGAACGCTTCGGCCGGACGCTCGCGCCATACGATCTCGACCGCCGCCGCCTCGCGGCCGGGACGGAACCGCTGCGAAGCCGTGGCTGCTTCGATGCGCCGCGTCAGTTCCTCCTTTAGGCTCTCCGGCGTCCAGCGGTCGCTGAAGCGGACATTGAAGAACAGGCGCGCGCGCGCCGGAATGACGTTGACCGACGGATTGCCGGTATCGATCGAGGTAATTTCGAGGTTCGAGGCCGGGAAGCGCTCGGAGCCCGCGTCCAGCGGCTCTGCCATCAGCACCTCGGCGATCGCAACGACCGCGCGCACCGGGTTGTCCGCCAGATGCGGATAGGCGACGTGGCCCTGCCGGCCGGTGACCAGCACCTCCGCCGAGAGCGAGCCGCGCCGGCCGACCTTGATCATGTCGCCGAGCGCTTCGCGGTTGGTCGGCTCACCGACCAGACAGGCGTTGAAATCTTCGCCTCTCGCCTTGGCCCATTCCAGAAGCTTCACCGTGCCGTTCACCGCCGGTCCTTCCTCGTCGCCGGTGATCAGCAGCGAGACGCGGCCAGCCGGGGCGCCGTGATGGGCGACATGGCGCCCATAGGCGGCGACGAAAGCGGCGATGCCGCCCTTCATGTCGACCGCGCCGCGCCCATAAAGCTCGCCATCGACGATCGCCGCCGAAAACGGGCCTTCCCGCCAATCGCTTATCTCGCCCGGCGGCACCACGTCGGTGTGCCCGGCAAAGACGAGATGCGGGCCGGACGCTCCGGCGCGGGCGAAGAGGTTTTCGACATCGGGCGTACCCTCACCGGAAAACACTGGGCGCTCGACCGCGAATCCAAGCGGCGTCAGCATGGCTTCGAGCGCGGCCAGCGCGCCGCCTTCGTCGGGGGTCACCGACGGGCAGCGGATCAGGCACGAGAGAATGTCGACGGGATCGGTCATCTTTGTCATGGCCGCGTCAGATAGACCAATTGATGCAGGCTCGCCACAGGCACGCGATAAGTCACCGTCACAGCTGCGGAAGATCGAGCAAAGAATGGTTTCGCCACCTTTCCGCCGCGAAGCGGACCAACGGACTGGGCGCGGCCGGTTTGTTGAGAGAAAAGTGCATGCGAGTGTCGGAGTTCATGATCCCAGCGACAAGGCGCGCCGTCACGGCGTCGACGTTCGCGATCGTCGCCATTGCGAGCCTTTCCGGTTGCGTCGCCGGCGGCTCGCCGCTGGCTACCGCCCTTGAGTCCGCACAGACCGATACGGCAACCGAGGCGGAGGTCGCCGCCCTTGCCACTGGAGTCGCCCCGTCCGACGGGGACGTGAAGATCGCGGCCCGCGAGGCGAAGCAAGCCACCGAGCGCGGCACGATCTCCGGCAGCGCCTCGCTCGACCGGATGATCGAAGAACACGCGCGCGAAAATGGTATCCCGCCGGCATTGGCCTATGCGGTCGTGCGCGTCGAAAGCCGCTACAATCCGAAGGCGCGCGGCGCCGGCGGCGTCTACGGCCTCAGTCAGATCAAGCCGGCGACGGCCCGCAGCATGGGCTTTTCCGGATCGGCCAACGCGCTCTTCGACCCGGACACCAACCTCACCTACGGCATGAAATATCTGAAGGGCGCTTGGGAACAGGGCGGCCGCGACGTCTGCAAGGCGTCGATGAAATACAAGGGCGGGCTGCGCACGACCCGCATGAGCGCCTCGGCCGCCCGCTACTGCTCCGCCGTCAAGGCGCATATGGCCGAGATCGTCAAACGGCGGCGGATGCCGGCTGTGGTCGAGGCGCCTGCCGAAGAGCCGGGCCTTATCGGAACGCTCGTCGCCGCCGTGACACCGTCGGAGGAGCCGTCAACGTCTACGAAGACGAGGGTTCGTGCCGTTTCAGCCAAGCCTGCCCAGATAGCGGTGCCGGAGAAGGTGGCCGATCAGGTCGTCGTCGCCACCGCGCCTGCCCCAGCGCCACGGGCCGAAAGCGCGTCGGCACCCGGCGGCCAGGCCTCGGTTTCAGGGGACGGTGAGGCCAAGGGCGGCCGCATCGCCGCCGCTGACGCAACAGTGGTCGCGGACGACGCCGCGCTCGCCGATCGCATGGCCGGCACCGCCGACAAATAGCGTTGACTCAGTCGCGGTCGATGACGACCAGCATCGGCCCGAGCCGGTCGCGGCGGTAGTCGATGCCGGAACCGGGATAGTAGAGGCTCGACACCTTGCCGTCGAAGAACAGCGCATCGCGGCAGCCGAGCCGGTCCCGGAAGAACGTCGCGAAATCCCAGAAATTCACCGGCTTGCGGGACAGGACGAGGCGTACCGTCCGGCCGTCCTCGCTGGCGCAGACGCCGTTGCGAACGTAGCGGCTGTCGGAGCCGTCGATGAAACGGGGATGTAGCCGGCCGTCGATCAAGAGCATCGGCCCCGACTGTGTGGCGAGCTCCGGCGTGTGGTTGCCGGAGAGATAGCGCTCCGTATCGCGGACGTAAGCCTTGCCGTTCTCGATGAAGAACACCCCGTTCGGCTGCATCGAGAAATTGCCGCTGCCGGTGCCGCGCACCGCCTGCTTCAACACGCGCCCGTCCTGCACGGCAAGGCCCACCGCGCGGCGATCCTCGTGATACATGCCGGCGTTCATGATCAGCCGCAGGCGCCGGTCGCCGACGCTCGCCGCCGCCTTGGCAAAGGTCTCGTAAGGCTGTCCCGCCGCGTCCTCGGACCGCAGCATCACCGCGTAGCGGTCGAGCGGGACGTCGCAGACGATGTAATCGACGCCCCCGGCGGTTTCGGTCCGGCAGAGACCCTGATGGTCCGGCGGAATCGCCGGCGCCGGCTGCAACCAGCCGAACAGGCCGCCGAGCGCGGCGAGCGACAACGGCCAGAAGGATTGCAGTCTCGCCATCTCATCCTCGCTCAGGCCCGGGCTGATGCAGTCCGGCTAGTGCATCAGACTAAAAAGTGGAATCCGGTTTTGGATTATTCCGATGCTCAATCAAAATGTTAGAGCGTGCTTTGTGCGCCCGAACGGACGCACGGCACTCTACCCGCGTCAGTTGCGCAGCAGCTCGTTGATCGAGGTCTTCGAGCGCGTGCGCTCGTCGACCCGCTTGACGATGACGGCGCAATAAAGGCTCGGGCCGGGCTCGCCATTGCCCATCGGCTTGCCGGGCAGCGCGCCGGCGACGACCACCGAATAGGGCGGCACCTCCCCATAGCTGATCTCGCCTGTGGCCCGGTCGACGATCTTGGTCGACTGGCCGATGAATACGCCCATGCCGAGCACGGCACCCTCGCGCACGATGCAGCCCTCGACCACCTCGGAGCGCGCGCCGATAAAGCAATTGTCCTCGATGATCGTCGGACCGGCCTGCATCGGCTCCAGCACGCCGCCGATGCCGACACCGCCCGACAGATGCACGTTCTTGCCGATCTGGGCGCAGGAGCCGACGGTCGCCCAGCCGTCGACCATCGTACCCTCGTCGACATAGGCGCCGAGATTGACGAAGGACGGCATCAAGACGACGTCCTTGCCGATATGGGCCGAGCGCCGCACGATGGCACCGGGAACCGCCCTGAGACCTGCCGCGCGGAAGCGCGTTTCGTCCCAGCCGGCGAATTTCGACGGCACCTTGTCCCACCAGGTCGCCCCGCCGGGGCCACCCTCGATGACCTGCATGTCGTTGAGCCGGAACGACAACAGCACCGCCTTCTTCAACCACTGATGCACCGTCCACTGACCATCGCCGCCACGGGTTGCGACGCGGGCCTCGCCACGGTCGAGCAGGTCGAGTGCCGCGTCGACGGCGTCGCGAATCTCGCCCGTGGTCGATGCCGAGACGCTGTCGCGGTCCTCGAAGGCTCGTTCGATCGTGGTTTCGAGAGCGGCGCGGTCGGGCGCGGTCATCGGCAAAACTCCTGAAAATCGGGGGGGCTTCAGGGCCTCAAGACCCTGTCCAAATCGGCGCGGACCCTAGTTGAAGGGGGTGAAGCGGTCAATGAAACCGCACGGGCAAACCGAACGAGGCCTCGATAATGCAGCAACCACCCCGCGACCAGCATGGCTGGGATCCGTTTCCAAGTTCGCAGCGGGACAAGGAGGCCACCAAGGACCAGGAGCACACGCCGCAGACGCTGTCGCCGACCTACCGCCTCGCCTTCGACGACGCCGACTTCCTGACCCGCGAGGAATTGCGCGGCGTGCGCCTGCAACTCGAGATGATGAAGCCCGAGATGGCGCTGATCGAGGCGGGCATCCTGTCCACGGTCGTCCTGTTCGGCGGCGCCCGCATCCCCGAGCCCGGCACCGATGCCTGGGCGGCCAAGAACGACACCCAGAAGCGCAATCTCGAAGCCAACGCCCGCTTCTATGACGAGGCGCGCAATTTCGCGCAATTGGCCTCACAGCACTCGGCGGACAGTTCCGGCGGCAAGGAATTCGTCATCGTCACCGGCGGCGGCCCCGGCATCATGGAGGCCGGCAATCGCGGCGCTGCGGATGTCGATGCAGTGTCGATCGCGCTCAACATCACCCTGCCGCACGAGCAGGCGCCGAACCATTTCGCCACGCCCGATCTGTCCTTCAACTTCCACTATTTTGCGATCCGCAAGATGCACTTCCTGCTGCGGGCGAAGGCGATGGCGATCTTCCCGGGCGGCTTCGGCACCATGGACGAGCTGTTCGAGGCCCTGACGCTGATCCAGACCCAGCGGATGCAGCGCATCCCGGTGATCCTGTTCGGCGAGGAATTCTGGCGGCGGGTGATCAATTTCGAGGCGCTGGCCGAGGAAGGCACCATCGCACCCGAGGATCTCGACCTCATCACTTTCGCCGATACGGCGGAAGACGGCTGGAAGGCGATCCGGACGTTTTACGAGTTCTGAGGAGAATGCGAGACGCCGGCGGAGTGCCGCTCACGCAACCTCCGCCGGTCAGTCGACGCTCGCGCCCATCTGCGCGCGCAACTCGGCGCAGCGGTCGCTGACATTTTGGCGTGGCGTGAAAATGGTGAAGTCAAAGGGAGCCGGCGCCGCCGGCGTCAGTCCATAGTCAGCAGGCTGGCCTTCGCCCTCGGCGACTTCGACCATCTGCACCGACACCGCGCGCGATTGCGGCTCGCGCTCGGCCAGGATCACCGGCACCGCCCAGTCATTGCGGACATGACCGGAACCGGCGATCAGCACCGCGCTGCCGGTCTCGCCGGCTGCGCCGATCATGGCCTCTGCCAATGCCCCGTCACGGGCCCGTTGCACCAGCGTCATCGGCGCGATGGCACCGTCCGGCATCAACCCGCAATGGGCCTCGCGGATCGTTTCGGCCAGTTCCGCCGACTGCGCCGCCGGCATTTGATCGTCGAGGCTCCACCGCCGCACATTGGCGTCCGTGAGCGCCGTAACGCCGTCCTCGGCGATCGCCCTGACGGTCTCGCGATCGAGATTGCCCGCGCGGATCGGCAGATCGTTCGCCACCGCGGAGTCGAAGATTGGCCGATACAGCGAGAAGTCCGGCCAGCCCCGTTCGGACCATTGGAGACGCTCGGCCAGCGTTGCGAGATCCTTGTCATCGCCAGCCTCGAACCCCGCCAGAATGTCGGCGAAGCCCTGCGGGATCATTTCGAAGACCACCGAGGGCTTGGCGCCCAGCTTCGCCAGTCCGCCGATAATGTCGGACTGGATCAGATGATGATCGGGATTGTCGTGGATCTCGCCGAGCAGCACGTAGCGGGCACCGTGCGCCGCGCCCAACAGCGCGTCCTGGCTGGACGGCGTGCCATCGGCGCCGAAGACCTGGCCGACCAGCGGGTTGTCGGCGAAATAGGCGGACTGCCAGGCGGACCGAGCGGGTTCGACCGGTTTGTCGAGCATCGCGGGCTGGCGATCCGCCGAAGCGTCCCCGGCCGCCTCGGCGATCTTCAGAGCTTTGGCCTTGGCGTCGCCGGCAGCGGCCAGACGCTGCAGCGAGCGCGCCGCTTTCGGCACCGCCTGAGCGGGCAGAAGGCTGTTCGCGGGGATCGTCTCCACGGCGTCGTCGCCGTCCCCATCGAAGGGTTCGACCGTCGCCACGGCGACGTCGGAAAACGGGTCGTCGCCATCACGACGATAGGAAACCTCGACCCGAGCTTCGCGCGCCGGCGGCACGAATTCGGCCGTCTTCGCGGCTTCGCTGGGGACCGTCGGCGTCACGCGGTCGGCGGTCCCGACAAAAACAGTGCCAAGACCTGCGAGCAGCACGATGCTGGATGGAACCCAGACGGAACGGTTCAAACGGCTTTCCCCCATGCTGATGGAACGCCCGCGAATCGCGCCGCCATCGATCAGCAAGTGATCGGCACAGGATGTGGCGAAACTATTGCGGCAGCCACCCTTTCAAGGGAAAAGCGCCGGAAAACGCTACTCAATTGCCGAATTCTTAGGATTTGCGTCAGCTTACCCTGCCGGAGAGGGGCAGACGGTCCGATTCTCGTGTCGGACCGTCTGCGTCGCCTCCCCAGGCAACTCCCGCCGCGTGGCACTGCGAATAGACTTCGCGTGCCCTCCTCGGGTTCCGCAGGATTGGCATACAGAGCGGTCCGCAGACGCGATAGGGACACGCCGCAACACCCCGATGCTTTCGACCCACATCCTCAACGAAGGCTTAAATTAGCTGTGGATGACCTTGGTGGTCGTCACAATTTTGCGGCTATCGCTTGGCTAGGCCAACAGGTCTCCGGCAAGCCCGCGCGGGCCTCGAAATCGCCGATCGCGCGTCGGGTCTTGAAGCCGGCGAGCCCATCGGCGCCGCCGACGTCGTAGCCCTTTGCCTCCAGCTTTGTCTGCATCCGCGCGACGTCTCCGCGCGTCATGCGATCGGTCTTCGCCCACCGCCCTTGCAGCGATCCCGCGCCTTGCATCCTGTCGGCGACATGGCCGACGAACAAGGCGTAGAGGTCGGAGTTGTTATACGCCTTGATGACGTAGAAGTTCGGCGTTGCGATAAAGGCGGGGCCGAAGCGCCCGGCCGGCATCATCAAATGCCCCTGCTCCGTCACCTCCTGCGGCGGAAACGGACGGCCGGAGACGCGTGTCACGCCGGCGGCGACGAACTCGGCGATCGGACGGCCGCGATCCGGCCCCTCATTGGCGCAGGAAACGCTAGCCGGCACGACGGCCTCGAAGCCCCAGTCCCGGTCCGGTTGCCAGCCGCTCTGACGCAGATAATTCGCGATCGAGGCCAGCGTGTCGGGCACTGAATTCCAGATGTCCTTCTTGCCGTCGCCGTCAAAATCCACCGCTAAAGTGAGGAATTTCGACGGCATGAATTGCGGCTGGCCGAGCGCCCCGGCCCAGGACGATTTCATCTGCGACGCGCTGAGATGTCCGTCCGCGACGATGTCGAGCGCCGCAAGGAGTTCGTCCCGAAACAGCGCCTTGCGCCGCGACAGATAGGCCTTGGTGCCAAGCACTTCGAAGGCGTTTTCCGGGATCTTCGCGTTGCCGAAGGCCGATTCGCGGCCCCAGATCGCGACGATGATCGGCGCCGGCACGCCGTAGCGCGCCTCGATCCTGTCGAGCACCGGCTTGTGTCGGGCGAGGAGCTTGCGCCCGGTCGCGGCATTGGCGGCGACGGCCCGCTCCGACAGATAGTCCGCGCCGCTCTTGAACTCGGCCTGGAAGTTTATCTCCGCGACGGTCTGCTTAGACCCGGGAAGCTGGAGATCCGGCAGCTTCAAATTCGGCGTTACGCCCTTGAACGCCGCCTCGAACACGGGGCGCGGCACCCCCCGCGCCTTGGCCGCCGGCCAGATATCGGCTTCGAGGAAGGCGCGGAAGCCGTCGGTCACCGCGTCGGCGCGGGCCGAAGCGGGGGCGCTGAACAAAAGGGCAAAGACAAGAAGGAACAGGGCGTGGAGCATATCGAAAGCCTAAAAACGCGAATGAATTGTGGGCGTCGTCGACGCGCGCGGTTCCTGATGAAACCGGCTGCGCCGCAGGTCAGCTCAAGCCGGGTTGTACCGCTGCACGGTGATTGTCCCCTCACGCGAACGCATGGTGTGGGCGTCGTGCCATGCCTGCATCCGCAGCAGCGTATCCATCGACACGCCGAACGCCTTCTCGATCCGCAGGGCCATTTCCGGCGACAGAGCCGCTTTGCCATTGACGAGATCGGACACGGTTGCCCGCCGCACGTCCAACACCTCCGCCGCCCTGGCGACGTTGAGACCAAGCGGTTCCAGCACCTCCTCGCGGATGAATGCCCCCGGGTGGGACGGCTCCATAGCAAGCAGATTGCCGTTCGGGCCGAGCATCCGCATCAATCGGTCCAAGCGCAAAAAGGGATCGGCAAGCCTACTATAAGTTTCCTATACTCGTTTCGTAAACAGCCGTACCTTCATAGTTATCGCGTAGCGTGAGCTTAAAATGTGTTCGAGAGTCTTTTACTAATTGATGCTCCATGTCCGAAATGAACATTATTTTTCCCTCGATCGGCGTGCGGCTAACCTCGACCTCTTTAATTTTTTCAAAGAGCGAATCCTCTCGCCTGATTATCACGGTTGGGTTGCCAGTTAGCCGAATATGGCTCCCAAAATCTCTAGGCTTCAGTGTTTCTGGGGGATTATTCTGAATGAGAACATCCAGCTCCGCCGTAACCACGATTCCATCCCCACCCATATTCCAAAGCGATACATCTAGAATAATTCCGGTCTGCTGCCGCCCGGAAAAATCAGTCGTAAAGATATTCGTTCCCATAATTAGAAAACGGAATTTAGGGGGAGTACTACCCGATTTATCTTTTATATCTTCAGAAATCGCGTGATTTGACGAAATTCTAGCTATATCTTCATCCTTTTTTGAAAGGCGGTCGTTCAATAAATCTATTCTGGACTGGAGTGTGTTACTTCGCTCAAAATGCAAAAATCTTCCAAGAGCAAAGCCTGCGCCGCCAAAAAGTATAGCAAATGCTACAAAGACCCAGGGTGCGGCACTCACCGCATCCCAGTTATCTTCGAGGAAACTTATAATATCCATGCGCGATTTATATCACGCGCTCTGAGTTTGCAAAAGATAATCAGCTAATTAAAACAGGAGACATTAATCAATATAATTGCGGTCGTATGCGCCCCTAAAGCACCGCCCGCGACCGCATCGCCGCCGCCAGCGTGCCTTCGTCCAGATAGTCGAGCTCGCCGCCGACCGGCACGCCATGGGCGAGCCGCGTGACCTTCACGTCGAGGCCCTCCAGCTGGTCCATCAAATAATGCGCCGTGGTCTGGCCCTCAACGGTGGCGTTGACCGCCAGCACCAGTTCCTTGACGCCGCCGCGATGCACCCGCTCGACCAGCTGGCGGATGGTCAGATCGTCCGGGCCGATGCCATCGAGCGGCGACAACACGCCGCCGAGCACATGATAGGCCGCGTTGAGCGCCTTCGCCCGCTCCAGCGCCCAGAGATCGGACACGTCCTCGACGACGATGACCGTCGTCTGGTCGCGCGCCGTATCGAGGCAGATCGTGCAGGGATCATGCGTATCGATATTGCCGCAGGCCGAGCAGACCGTGACCTTGTCCAGCGCCTCGGCCATCGCCGTCGTCAGCGGCGCCAGCAGCTGTTCGCGGCGCTTGACGAGGTGCAGTGCGGCGCGGCGGGCCGAGCGAGGGCCGAGGCCCGGCAGTTTGGCGAGCAGCTGGATCAGCCGCTCGATCTCCGGGCCCGCGATAGTTTTCGCCATGAGGAAGATGCGTCCTTTCTAGAACGGCAGCTTCATGCCGGCGGGAAGTTCGAGCCCGGCGGTCAATTCCTGGGTCTTTTCCTGGATCGCCACGTCGAGCTTGCCCTTGGCGTCGTTGTGGGCGGCNCAGCTTCATGCCGGCGGGAAGTTCGAGCCCGGCGGTCAATTCCTGGGTCTTTTCCTGGATCGCCACGTCGAGCTTGCCCTTGGCGTCGTTGTGGGCGGCGATGACCAGATCCTCGACGATGTCCTTCTCGTCGTCCTTCAACAGCGACGGGTCGATGGCCAGCGCCTGCATCTCGCCCTTGCCGCTCAGCGTGACGGACACGACGCCGCCGCCGGACTGGCCGGTGACGGTGATCCGCGCGATGTCCTCCTGAAGGCCCGCCATCTTTTCCTGCATGGCCTTGGCCTGCTTCATCATGCCCATCAGATCTTTCATGCCGTTCTTCTCCTAATCGTCATCGTCGTCCGAACGCTCGGACGGATCGTCCAATATGTCGTCATCGGAAACCTCGGCGGAAAGGTCCGCGGCGAGATCGACCGCCGCAGCGTCGCCGCGCAGCCGGACATCCAGCACCTTGGCGCCGGGAAACGCCGCCAGCACCGCCGCCACCTCCGGATCGGCCGCCGCGTCAGATAACAGCGTATCGCGCCGCGCGGTCGCCGTTTCCTCGAGCGTCGGCTGCCCCTCGCCGCTGGAGATCGTCACGACCCAGCGCCGCCCGGTCCATTCATGCAGCTTGCGCGAAAGATCGGTGACGAGGGCGCGCGGCGCCTCCGGCGTGAGCGCCACTTCGATCCGGCCCGGCTCCAGCTTGACCAGCCGCAGATAGCGGCGGATCGACACCTGCATCAAGGAATCGCGTTTGTCCTCGGCCAGCGCCACGAGGGCTTCCAGCGACCCGATCTCGACCTCGGGCGGAGCCGTCGTCGGTGCAGGGGCGGGCGCCGCCTGACGCGACGCCTGACCAGATGGCGCGAGCGACAGGCGCGGACGGGGCGGGGCGCCATTGCCGGCAAAGGCCGTCGTTCGATCCGTCTGGCGTTCGGATGCACCCGGCGACGACAGCGCCACACCCACCGCCGGCGCGGCTTGCGCGTGTGCCTGCGCTCCGTCGCCGCCGCTCTTGCCGCCGGCCGGCGGCGGCAGGCCCGCGAGGCGGCCCTCGCGGATCAACCGGACCAGGTCGTCCGGGGACGGCAAATCCGCCGCATGGGCGATCCGGATCAGCGCCATTTCCGCCGCCTGGCGCGGCGATGTGGCGTTGCGCGCCTCGTCCAGCGCCTTCAAGAGCATCTGCCAGACCTGGCCGAGGGTCCGGATCGAGAGCGTCTTGGAAAATTCGAGCCCCCTTTCCGCCTCCATCGGCGACAGCGCAGCATCCTCGGCGGCTTCCGGCACGTAGCGCAGCGTCGTCACCAGATGGGTGAAATCGGCGAGATCGGCGAGGATAACCACCGGATCAGCGCCGGCGACATATTGCTCGCGCAGCTCCGACAGCGCCGCGCGGCCATCGCCCTTCATCAACATCTGGAACAGGTCGATGATACGGACCCGGTCGGCCAGCCCCAGCATGTCGCGCACGGCATCCTCCGTGACCGCACCGGCGCCATGGGCGATCGCCTGATCGGTCAGCGACAGCGCGTCGCGCACCGAGCCCTCGGCCGCGCGGGCGATCAGCCGCAGCGCGTCGTCGTCGACCGCCACGGCTTCGGATTCGGCGATGCGCTGGAGATGCGCCATCAGCGTCGCCGAATCGACGCGTCTCAGATCAAAGCGCTGGCAACGCGACAGGACCGTAATCGGAACCTTGCGGATCTCGGTGGTCGCGAAGACGAATTTCACATGTTCCGGCGGCTCCTCCAGCGTCTTCAACAGGCCGTTGAAGGCCTGGTTCGACAGCATGTGGACTTCGTCGATGATGTAGACCTTGTAGCGCGCCGAGACCGGGCGGTAGCGCACCTGGGCAATGATCTCGCGCACATCGTCGATGCCGGTGTGGGAGGCGGCGTCCATCTCGACCACGTCGACATGCCGGCCCTCCATGATCGCCTGACAGTGAACGCCGAGCCCTTGCATGTGGATCGTCGGTTGGTCGATGGCGTCGGTCTCGTAATTCAGCGCGCGCGCCAGAATGCGGGCGGTCGTCGTCTTGCCGACGCCGCGCACGCCGGTGAGCATCCACGCCTGGGCGATGCGGCCGGTGTCGAAGGCATTGGTGAGGGTGCGCACCATCGGCTGCTGACCGATCAGGTCGTCGAAGGAGCGGGGACGGTATTTGCGCGCCAGAACGCGATAGGGCGTCGCCTGTTCCGAGGCCGTTGCGGCCGGGGTATCATCGGCCATCACGCCTCCTTCCCGCCGGCCGAAAGGCCAGCGACGGCAGAGTGTGGGCGGACGAAAAACGGCATGGCGCGACCCTGGACGGAATGCGGCGGTTGGTGGGCCGTTTCTCCGACGTATGACGCCCCGACGCAAGCCATTCGATGCCGAAGCGGACGGTTCCAACGATCAGTGGGAATTCCCGGGGTGCGCCGCGAGCGCGCCCGGCGTATATCGTTCCCGCCCCCTGGTCACCAATGATTCGAGAAAGAGTTTACCCATGGCACTCGCGCAATATCAGAAGATGCGCCGGCTGAGCCTGGCCGTGCTGTTGCTCGGGGCCTTGATCCTTCTGCTGTTCGTCGGGGCAAGCGAAAACGATGAAATTCACGACGTGGTCGAGGCGATCGGCCTCAGCTTCATCGTTATTGGCGTCGTCGGGCGGATCTGGTGCACGCTCTATATCGGCGGCCGGAAATCGGCGGAAATCGTCACCACCGGACCTTATTCGGTTTCCCGCAACCCGCTCTACGTGTTTTCGAGCATTGCGGCCGCGGGAGTCGGCGCGCAGACTGGCAGCGTCACCATCGCGATTCTGTTTCTCATCGGTTGCGCAGCCGCCTTCCAGGTCGTCATCGCGCGCGAGGAATCATTCCTGAAGGGCGAATTTGGCCCGTCCTACGGCCGGTATCTGGCCACCGTGCCCCGCTTCCTGCCGAAGCCGTCGCTGTTTCGGGACGAGGAAGAACTGCAGGTCCGCACCAAGCTGATCTACCGGACACTGACCGACGGCCTGGTCTTCTTCGTCGCCATGCCCGTCTTCGAGCTGGTCGAAATTGGGCAGCAGAGCGGCTGGCTACCGATTCTCCTGCGGCTGCCATAGGCGCGCGCCTGCGCCCGACCGGGCAACCGACCGCGTCAAAGCATCGCGATTTCGAGAAGAAGGTGGGAGGCTGGCACGATGACCCGTGCCGTGGCTCGTTGGGGCTGCTTCCTTCCGGACCTGACCCGGTTGGCGAGTGGCTCGTCCACCACCAACCTCCCGGCCTCCATATCGGCGATCGGCGCCCTAATTGCAAGACGGGTGCCCAGCGAAGATAAGGATCTCAAAATATGCGAGCCTTCGAACTCGACCCTCGTCTTGCCAGCGACACGACGATGATCGGCCGACTCGGGCTCTGCGAATTGCGCCTGATGAATGATCGCCGGTGGCCTTGGCTGCTGCTGGTGCCGCAGCGCGACGGCGTCACCGAGTTCCACGACCTCACCCCCCTCGACCAGACCATGCTGACCTTCGAGACCGGACTCGTTTCCAAGGCGCTGAAGAACCTCACGGGCGCCGCCAAGATCAACATCGGCGCGCTCGGCAATATCGTTCCGATGTTCCACCTGCACATCGTGGCGCGGAGTGACGGCGACCCGAACTGGCCGGGGCCGGTATGGGGATACGGCACGGCCGAGACCTACGAAGCGGCGGCGGCCGACCGATTCGCGGCCGATATCCGGCAAGCGGTTCTGCCTGCATGAAGGACGACAGCGAACAAGCGCCCGCGCAGGAACTGAGCGGGCTGACCGGGTTCGCCGGAAACCGCCTGTGGCGCGACGGCGAACGGCGCAATGGCGACAGTCTCGCCGCGGCATTGGAACATCCAGACGCCCGCATCTTCCTGACCCACGACGGCCAGTGGCTCTGCCGCACCGACGGTGCCGCGCCGGACCCGAGCTTTGCCAAACCCGCCGCTATCGAATGTCGCGCGAACCTCGACGATTGCGTCCTGCTCGGCTTCGACCCGGCAGGCCGGCCATCGCTCGCCGCCGCGATCGACGGCGCGCCTGCCCCCGCCGACGATCTCGCGCTGATCGGACTTCGCTCGATCGCCATGCAGGCGTTCCTCGATCCCGATACCGAGGGGCAGCTTGGGCAGGCGGCGCACCTCCTCGGCTGGCACGCCAGGAACCGGTTCTGCGCTCGCTGCGGCAAACCGACTGCGGTGGAGGCGGCCGGCTATCGGCGTCGCTGCACCAGCTGCGGCGACGTCGTCTTCCCGCGCACGGACCCGGTGACGATCATGCTCGTTCACGACGGCGACGGGCGTTGCGTGCTCGGCCGCCAGCCGCATTTTCCGGAGAATTTCTGGTCCTGCCTCGCTGGTTTCGTCGAAGCCGGTGAAACCGTCGAAGCCGCCGTCCGACGCGAAACCCTCGAGGAATCAGGTCTGACGGTCGGCTCCGTGCGCTATCTCGCGTCGCAGCCCTGGCCGTTTCCCGGCAGCCTGATGATCGGCTGCATCGCCCATGCGACCAGCCGCGACATCGATTTCGACGCCGACGAGTTGGAAGCCTGTCGCTGGTTCGCGCGCGACGAGGTCCAGGCGATGCTGGCGGGTGAGCATTTTGACGCGCTCGCGGTGCCGCAGCGCTTCGCCATCGCCCATCACCTGATCAAGGCCTTTGCCGACGACGCCCTTTGACGCCGCGTGCCTAACCTATGGGGACCTATTGGCTCGATGGCGCTCCATTACCGTAGAGTCGCTCCGGCGCGGCCTCGTAGACGCCCATGATCTTGACGTCGTGGGTGAAGAACGACAGCTCCTCGAACGCCAGGCGAAGCGACTCGTCCTGCGGATGGCCTTCGACGTCGGCGTAGAACTGCGTGGCGATGAAATGCCCGCCGATCTGGTAGCTCTCCAGCTTGGTCATGTTGACGCCGTTGGTCGCGAAACCGCCGAGCGCCTTGTAGAGCGAGGCCGGCAGATTGCGGACCTCGAACACGAAAGTCGTCACCGTGCGCCCGCCCTGGGCGGCCCAGAGATCGGCTTCCTGTGCGCCAGGTTGCGACAGGATGACGAAGCGGGTGATGTTGTTGGCCGAATCCTCGACGTTGCGTTCGAGGATATCGAGCCCGTAACGGGTGGCTGCCAGCTCCGGCGCCAGCGCCGCCATCGTCCGGTCGCCGGCTTCCGAGACCTCCCGCGCTGCACCCGCCGTATCGCCGGAAACCACCGGCTTCCAGCCATTGCCGCGGATATATTTCCGACACTGGCCGAGCGCATGAATATGGCTCTGGACGCCGCGGATTTCGTCCCGCCCGACGCCGGGCAGGGTCATCAGCTGGAAATGGATCGGCATGAAATATTCGCCGACGATCTGCAGGCCCGAATCGGGCATCAGATGATGAATGTCCGCGACCCGTCCGGCCAGCGTATTCTCGATCGGGATCATCGCCAGCGCCGCCTCGCCGGAGCGCACGGCGTCGAACGCGTCGTCGAAGGATGGACAGGGCAGCGGCGTCATCTCCGGATGGACGACATGGCAGGCCATGTCGGAATTCGCCCCCGGTTCGCCCTGGAACGCGATTCGTTTCGTCGCAGCTTCGCTCACGCTCCAACTCCATACATTGTCCGCGCCCGGTTCAAATCGTCCTGCCCGTCGACACCCAGCGGCACCGCATCGACGATCTCCGCGTCGATACGCATGCCATCCTCGAGCGCCCGCAATTGCTCCAGCCGCTCGCGGATCTCCAGCGTCGAAGGCGGAAGCCGGACGAAACGCTCTAGGCCGGCTCGCCGGTAAGCGTAGAGACCGACATGGTGATAGAGCGGCCCCTCGCCCCAGGGCGCCGTGGCGCGGGTGAAATACAGCGCTTTCAACCGGGTCGGCCCGATCGGCGAGCCGACCAGCTTGACCACGTTGGGATTGGTCTTTTCCGCTTCGTCGCGAATCGCCACGCACAACGTCGCAACGTCGCAGCGCGGGTCCTCGAACGGCGCGAGAACCTGACGAATCGCTTCCGGCTCGATGGTCGGAAGATCGCCCTGCACATTCACCACCGTCTCGACGACGCCGTCGGGATCGAGTCGCGTCAGCGCTTCGAAGATGCGGTCGGAGCCCGACGGGTGCTCGGGCGAGGTCATCACCGCCTCGTGCCCGGCGGCCATAACGGCGGCCCTTATCTCCTCGGCATCGGTCGCCACGACGACCCGGCCGATGCCGGCCGCCTCGGCCCGCTCGGCGACGCGCACCACCATCGGCCGACCGGCGATATCGGCGAGCGCCTTTTTCGGCAGCCGGGTGGAGCCGAGGCGCGCGGGGATGAGCACGAGAATCGTCATGGGCTCCGCATGAACCGAAAAGATGGGCGTGCGGACGCTGAAATTGCACCCGCACGGCGAAAAAGGCACCGAAACCGCCTCTTACAGCTGTTGCCATCAAACCGCAAAGGACCTAGGTTCCGCGCGTTTTTCGCCAGTGGATTGTGGCGGCGTCGCGCCGTCTTTGCAGAGGGACCGTCCCACCAATGAATTCCTTCGAGTTCAACAAGATCGTCGGTGCTGTACTCGCGACGATCTTCGTCCTGTTTGGCGGGAGTATCCTCGCCGAGGGGCTCTTCCACTCCGAGGCCCCCGAGACCCCCGGCTACGAGATCGTCGCGGCCGAAGCGGACGCCGGCGGCGCCGAAGGCGGCGCGGCCAAGGCCGAGGAGACGCCGATCGCCACGCTTCTGCAGACCGCGGACGCCGAGGCGGGCGCCGGACAATTCAAGAAATGCGCCGCCTGCCATACGGCTGAAAAGGGCGGCGCCAACAAGGTTGGGCCGCATCTCTGGGACGTCGTCAACCGTCCGATCGCCTCGATTTCCGATTTCGCCTATTCGGCCGGGATGACCGAGTTCTCGCAGGGTGGTTCGGTCAACTGGGATTACGAACATCTCAATGGCTTCCTGAAGAACCCGAAAGGTTATGTGTCCGGCACCGCGATGGGTTTCGCCGGCCTCAGGGATCCCGAGGCCCGCGCCGAGCTGATCGCCTATCTGCGCACGCTTGCCGACAGTCCGGCGCCGCTGCCGGAGGCGCCGGCCGAGGCCGCCGCGCCGGCAGAGGCAGCAGCCGAGGGTGCCGCCCCGGCTGAAACCGCCGCGGCCGATCCCGCGACGACGACCCAACCAGAGGCCGCGACCGCCGACGCCCAGGCCCAGGCGCCGGCGGTGACCGACACGAACGCGGCGCAGGCCGAACCTGGTGCCGAGGCCGCGCCGACCCAGGCGGCCGAGAGCGAGGCTCAGGCGCCGGCGGCGGAAAAGCCAGCCGAAGCCGCGCCTGCCGAAACCGCCGCACAGCCGGCGGCCGAATCGGCTCCCGCAGCGGAACAACCGGCCCCGCCGGAAGCCGCGGCACCAGCCGCCCCGGCAGCCGCCGCGCCAGCGCAAACGGCTTCGGTGTCCGGTGATCCCGAGGCCGGCGAAAAAGCGTTCCGCAAATGTGCGGCCTGCCATGCGGTCGGCGAAGGCGCGAAGAACAAGATCGGTCCCGAACTGAACGGCATCGTTGGCGAAAAGATCGCCGCCGTCGAGGGATACAAATTCTCCCCGGCTCTGACCGAATATGCGGCCGAGCATCCCACCTGGACGGTCGAGGAACTGACCGCCTGGCTAACCGACCCGAAGGGCACCGTGCCGGGCACGAAAATGTCCTTCGCCGGCATCAAGAAGCCGGAGGATGTCGCCGATATCATCGCCTATCTGGCGAGCTTCGACGAGAACGGCGCCCAGACCGGAAACTGACCGCCGCGCTCCAGCCGTGATGACAGACGAATCCAGGAAAGGCCCCGGTGCGAACCGGGGCCTTTTTGATGGGGGCGCTGTCCGCCGACGCCCCCGATCGGTCGCAAGACGGCGTCATTCCATGACAGTGGATTCGACCCCATTGGGTTGTTTTTCTGTCTCTCGCAAACGAGGTGCGCCCACATTCAGGGCGGGTATTGCTGGGCCAAAAACCCCGATGCAACCCTTCCGCGAAACGCCGAATATCGCTGTCCAGAAGACATCAGAACGCCGGACCCTGCGACAAAACCGGAGCCGTTCTCAGCGCTGAACGCTGAGGTTTACGTAAGAGCACGTGCCACGTTTTATCGCTCAACGATCGAACCGGCCGTCCATCAGTAGCTTTCGCGCGGTGCGAGCTCGTGCATTACCCGCCCGTGCGTCCCGTTTTACTTCTTCCCAATTGCGAGGGAGGTACTCATACCAACGGGCGCTGATCAAGACCCATGCGCCCACTCTCGCATTCCGATGGACGTGATTTTCCAGGGCTGATCGACGAGCTTGTTCCAAGCTGCGCAGCAGTGGG
>NZ_JAYXIH010000120.1:0-1202 GCF_036016755.1 Aurantimonas sp. A3-2-R12
GATGGCCAAGAGCAAATTCGAGCGCAACAAGCCGCATGTGAACATCGGGACGATTGGTCACGTTGATCACGGCAAGACGTCGTTGACGGCGGCGATCACGAAGTATTTCGGCGAGTACCGTGCGTATGACCAGATCGACGCGGCGCCGGAGGAGAAGGCGCGCGGGATCACGATCTCGACGGCGCATGTGGAGTACGAGACGGAAGCGCGGCATTACGCGCATGTCGACTGCCCGGGCCACGCCGATTACGTGAAGAACATGATCACCGGTGCGGCGCAGATGGATGGCGCGATCCTGGTGGTTTCGGCGGCTGACGGCCCGATGCCGCAGACCCGCGAGCACATTCTTCTGGCGCGCCAGGTCGGCGTTCCGGCGGTCGTGGTGTTCCTGAACAAGGTCGACCAGGTCGACGACGAGGAGCTTCTGGAGCTGGTCGAGCTCGAGGTTCGCGAGCTGCTGTCGTCCTACGAGTTCCCGGGCGACGACATCCCGATCGTGAAGGGCTCGGCGCTGGCGGCTCTGGAAGATTCCAACAAGGAGATCGGCGAGGACGCGGTGCGGGCGCTGATGGCGGAAGTGGATCGCTACATTCCGACGCCGGCGCGTCCGATCGACCAGCCGTTCCTGATGCCGATCGAGGACGTGTTCTCGATCTCGGGTCGCGGCACGGTGGTGACGGGGCGTGTCGAGCGCGGCATCGTGAAGGTTGGCGAGGAAGTCGAGATCGTCGGCATCCGCGACACCAAGAAGACGACGGTGACGGGCGTGGAGATGTTCCGCAAGCTTCTGGACCAGGGCCAGGCGGGCGACAACATCGGCGCGCTGATCCGCGGCGTTGACCGCGAGGGCGTCGAGCGCGGCCAGGTTCTGTGCAAGCCGGGTTCGGTGAAGCCGCATACGCGGTTCATGGCCGAGGCCTACATCCTGACCAAGGAGGAGGGCGGTCGCCATACACCGTTCTTCACCAACTACCGGCCGCAGTTCTATTTCCGCACGACGGATGTGACCGGTGTGTGCACGCTTCCCGAGGGCACCGAGATGGTGATGCCGGGCGACAATGTGACGATGGACGTGACGCTGATCGTGCCGATCGCGATGGAAGAGAAGCTGCGCTTCGCCATCCGTGAAGGCGGCCGCACCGTCGGGGCCGGCATCGTCGCCAGCATCGTCGAATAAGATACGCGACAAGCGGGCGCGTTGC
>NZ_JAYXIH010000121.1:0-1167 GCF_036016755.1 Aurantimonas sp. A3-2-R12
CCGGACCACGCCTACTTCAATCAACCGCTTCTCGCAGCGGCATAAAACCCGGCAGACGATCCACTTATCAAGCCGTCGAGCCTGTTCAGACAAACCGAGCCACCTCTGTGAATACCCTAGGTTCAACGCCTACAATGGTGCTGGCGTCGGAAGAGCCAAAAGGGGAACGGATGCAAGAAAATACGATAGAAACAGGACGGTTCGAAACGCCCGATCATCTCATGGACATGAGACATCGCGGGGGCATCTCCATGGTCAAGATGGCCAATGGCAGCGCAGGAATGCATGCGGTCTTCGAACCCGGATGGACTTGGAGGCCGACGAGAAGCCGCTGCTCGGCTCGCCCGACTCCTGCCCATGCGGTACACCCGCTACTGCATATCGGGCAGGCTGGTGGTCCGCATGATCGACACGGGCGTCGAGACGCGCATCAGCACGGGCGACTTTTTTGGAATTCCTCCGGGGCATGACGCTTACGTCGAAGGCGCCGATCGGGTCGAACTGATCTTGTTCGCTCCACCCGAACACCAGCACTGACCGACTGCCGCTCGCTGGTTTGCTTGGAAGGACGGGCCTTACCATCCCGTCGAGCACGCACAAGTGGACCCAAGGTAGAATGCAAGCGTCGGCCGGAATGGCCACGGTCGTTGAAAACGGAACGGAGAAAAGCAATGGACGCCATAACGAGACGCACAACGCAGGGACGCGGCAGGCTTTTCGCCAGCGTCCTCGAAACCATCGGAGACACTCCTGCGATTCGGATCAATTCACTCGCGCCAGCCGGGGTAGACATCTACGTGAAGGTCGAGGCTTTCAACCCGGCGGGGTCGGTCAAAGACCGATTGGCGCTCAGCATCATCGAGGAGGCTGAGCAGGACGGAAGCCTTAGCCCGGGCCAGACGGTGGTCGAGGCGACGTCGGGCAACACCGGTATCGGGCTGGCCATGGTTTGTGCGGCGAAGGGCTATCCGCTGGTGGTGACGATGGCCGACAGCTTTTCGGTCGAGCGCCGCAAGCTGATGCGGATGATGGGTGCAAAGGTCGTGCTCACACCTCGTGCGGAAAAGGGCGTCGGCATGTATCGCAAGGCTGTGGAACTGGCCGAAGCGAACGGCTGGTTCCTTGCCCGCCAGTTCGAGACAGAGGCCAACGCCCGCATCCACGAGA
>NZ_JAYXIH010000122.1:0-1132 GCF_036016755.1 Aurantimonas sp. A3-2-R12
AGAACGAATGCGGCTGGACATGCAGTTCGACATAGGCGTCGCCCGGGGCTCCACCGCCGAACCCGGGCATCCCTTGCCCTTTCAGCCGCAGCATCTGCCGGTCGGCTGCGCCTTCGGGGATCTTGACCTGCAAGGTCTTGCCTTCGGGTAATGTGATCGTCCGCGTCGCGCCATTGGCCGCATCCAGAAAAGCCACCGGGAGCGCGTAACTCACATCCTGTCCACGCGCCCTGAACGTGCCCTGGGCTCGCCGTCCTCCGCTCGAAAACGCGCGAGAGAGAAATTCCTCCAGATCTTCCTTACTCGCAAATCCGTCCTGTGCGGCGTGCGAAGCGTAGGCGGGGCCGTCTGCGAAATCGCGATAGAAGCGCTCATGCGGGCGCTCGGCTCCGCTGGCGTCGATTTCGCCCGCATCGAAGCGCCGGCGTTTTTCCGGGTCCTTGAGCAGGTCGTTTGCCGCCGAGAGGTCCTTGAACCTACTCTCAGCCTCCTTGTCGCCCGGATGCAGATCCGGATGGTGCTTGCGCGCCAGTTTCTTGAACGCGGCCTTGATCTCCTTGCTGGTCGCAGAGCGGTCGACGCCGAGGGTCTCGTAAGGGTCCTTCATGCAACTGATTCCATGCCAACCATGCCTCGAATGCCCGTGTTCTTTATCGGTACTGCGCAACGCTTCGACGCCTCTGTTGCGGCGCCGATGGATGGCAGGCTCAAGCCGCCGCAGTCGGCAACTTGTCACGCACCCATTGCACGATCTGATTGGCCGACATCGCGCCCGAGGTTCGGGCCGTCTCCCGCCCATCCAGGAACAGGATCATCGTCGGAATGCCGCGAATGCCGAGTCGAGAGGCGGCTCCCTGTTCGGCTTCCGAATTGAGCTTGATCATGCGGACCCGCGGCTCCAGATCGCGCGCCGCCGCCTCATAGGCGGGCGCCATCGCCAGACATGGTCCGCACCAGGGGGCCCAGACATCGACGAGAACCGGCACGGTGCCGCGCGCGATCTGGCGGTCGAAATTCTCAGCACCGACATCCTCGGGATGGCCGGCGAACAGCTTCGCCCCGCATTTCCCGCATTTGGCGCCGCTGGCCGATCGCGACGGCGGCAAGCGGTTGACGCCGCCGCACTTGCTGC
>NZ_JAYXIH010000123.1:0-1067 GCF_036016755.1 Aurantimonas sp. A3-2-R12
TGTTTGCGTCCTACGTCTCGTGCCACGGCCACGCATTTATCGACCGGGCGCTGTATCTGCCGAAGGCTTGGACGGATGATCCAGCTCGCATGGCGGCGGCGCACGTACCACCGGAAACTGCGTTTGCGACCAAGCCTGGCCTTGCCCTTGCGATGATCGGCCGAGCCATGACGGCAGAGGTCCCGTTTGCCTGGGTCGCAGCCGACAGCGTTTATGGGGTCGGCGGGATTGAGACGGCGCTGCGGCGCGCCGGAAAAGGCTATGTGCTGGGCGTCAACGCCAATCATCCGTTCAACTCCTGGGACAAACCACAGCCCGTCGCCGGCACGGCGGCTGCGATCGCAGGAANTGGGGTCGGCGGGATTGAGACGGCGCTGCGGCGCGCCGGAAAAGGCTATGTGCTGGGCGTCAACGCCAATCATCCGTTCAACTCCTGGGACAAACCACAGCCCGTCGCCGGCACGGCGGCTGCGATCGCAGGAAAGCTGTCCCCCGACGACTGGGCGCGCCTGTCGGCGGGCGAAGGGACCAAGGGCGAAAGGCTCCACGACTGGGCCTATCTCGAGTTGGCCGATCTCGACGCGGCCGAATACAACGACGCTCTCGACGGGCAGTGGACGCGGGGCTTGCTGATCCGCCGCAACATCGCCGACGGCGATCTCGCCTACTTCTCCACCTGGTGCCCGGCCGGAACGTCCATCGAGACGCTGGTCAGGGTCGAGGGTCGTCGCTGGGCGATCGAGGACAGCTTCGAGACGGCCAAGAACGAACTGGGCCTCGACCACAACGAGACCCGCTCCTGGCACGGCTGGCATCGCCACGTCTCGCTCGTCATGCTGGCCTTCGCCATGATGGCCGCGATCCGTCGCCGGGCGAACACCGTGACGCCCCCAAAAAGCATGGTCAGGATCATCCGCAAGCCTCGACGCCGCTGATCCGCTGGTCGGTCCAGGAAATCCGCCGCATCGCCACGCGTCTGGCTCAGCGCCAAATCCGACCAGCCCACGTCATTGCTTGGTCAACTTGGCGACGCGCCCACCAAGCCGCAGCTCGACAAGCGCATCTCA
>NZ_JAYXIH010000124.1:0-1061 GCF_036016755.1 Aurantimonas sp. A3-2-R12
CCAAGCCAGGCGTCACCTTCGGCGAGCGCGGCAATCCTGGCCCGGCTGACCATCGGCACGGCGTTGAAGTCGAAGGTGTCGAGCGTCTTTCCACTAGGCAAGCGTGCTTCGTTAAGATGGCGTCCAATGCGGCGGCGGACCCGCTCGGCAACTTCGTGCTCGAACAACGTCGCCAGGGTCTTTGCCGCCGGCCACCCTTCCTCATCGGCCGTTTGGCTGATCGTCGGCCATAGATTTGCGACGGTTGGAAGCCGCAGCGTGGTGAGCAAGAGCGGCAGGCGGGCGGTGTCGGTCGTGATGTTCATGCCGTTACCTCCATGTCCGCGGGTCGCCGAGTGAGCAGCGGATCGTAGATGCTGGCGTTCGGCATCTCGATATGCACTGCCGGGATCGGCCCTGGTTTGGGCATGAAGCGGTCCCGGAACGCTGTGATGTCCGGCAGATTGCCCTGATCGAGGACGGCATCGAGCGCTTCGGCGATCCCGGCTTCCCTGCCGCTGTCGTGGGAAAGGGCCAGGAGCGCGACCATCGTGCGGGAGGCCTCTTTCACGGGTTGGGCAGCCATCAACGCATCGAACGCACGCTGATAGGCTGGTCGCGGCCACAGCGCATCGCGATAGGTGAGATTGGCCAGGGCGCCGGGCTTGGCGCGAAGCGAGCCGATCACGTGACGATAGTCGACGACGTGCGCCGTCGTCCTCTTGGCACCTTTGGACGGGGCGCGGCCGCGAGGCAGGGTGAGGACCGGCACCCCGGCAAGGAAAGCCTCGATCCGGTCGTCATGGACACGCAGATGCAGACGATGTCCGATCAATCGGGAGGGCACGGTGTAGAAGGCGTGCCGGAATGAGAAGCCCGACGAACTCGTCACCCGGACGCTGGCTTCGTCCCAGGTGACAGGTGTTGCCGCAGGCAACGGCTTCAAATGGCCGCGCTCGATCTCGATCGCATCGTGATGCCGGCGATTATGACCGGCCACGACGCCGGCAACGAAGCTCTTATAGGCATCCAAAGTGTCGAAATCGGTCGAGGCTCGCAGCATCAGTTCCTGCTCGATCCGG
>NZ_JAYXIH010000125.1:0-1035 GCF_036016755.1 Aurantimonas sp. A3-2-R12
GTCGTCGATGAAAGTGCCGAGCTTGGGACACTTTGCCCGGAGCTGGTCGGCGACGTGGCGCAACGCTTGGGCAGCGCCGGCGCGATCGGGCTGGATGAAGGCCTGGCGCAGGGCTGCTGCCGCCATGCTCTGCTGCGCCTTCGGGACATAGGACAAGGCGTTGCGCATCCAATGGACGCGGCAGCGCTGCCAGGAAGCGCTGAACACCCGGCGAATGGCAGCCTTCAGCCCTTCGTGAGCATCCGAGATCACGAGCTTCACGCCCGAAAGGCCCCGGCGCACAAGGCTCTTGAGGAAGGTCGACCAAAAGGTTTCCGCCTCCGAGGGCCCGATGTGGAGGCCCACGATCTCGCGCTTGCCGTCTGTGTTCACTGCCACGGCGATTATCGCCGCGACCGAGACGATGCGCCCGCCCTCGCGCTGCTTCAGGTAGGTCGCGTCCAGCCAGAGATAGGGCCAGTCGCCGGTGAGAGGGCGATCGAGAAAGCCGCCGACGCGCTCGTCGATGTCCTTGCACAGCTTCGACACCGTGCTCTTGCCGATCCCCGATAGTCCCATGGCCTGCACCAGATCGTCGACCCGCCGGGTGGAAACGCCACTGATCCAAGCCTCTTGGATGACGGCGACAAGCGCCTTCTCCGAGAGCTTTCTCGGCTCCAGGAACGGCGGGAAATAGCTGCCCTGACGAAGCTTGGGGATACGAAGCTGCAAGGAACCGACCCGCGTGTCGAGCGAGCGGTCCCGGTAGCCGTTGCGATAGGTCGCCCGCTCAAGGGTGCGTTCATGACGCCCGGCGCCGATCATGCCCTCCACGTCGGCCTCCATGAGAAGCTGCATCACGCTCTCGGCAATCGTCCTCAGGAAATCGCCGTCTCCGGCTTTCGCCAGAAGCTCGGCAAGCGGTAGTCTGTCCTCGGTCATCGGGTGCTCCGGTCAGGTTGAAGTCTCGCAACTCCACCTTAGCCGGCCAATCCGGTGGCCACTTCCGTCACACCATTCGAGGTCCGATTTTCCACCATCAAAGCGGACACTACC